>JBEKOZ010000007.1:0-23893 GCA_049521275.1 Bryobacteraceae bacterium
GTTTTGTTGCCCTGCCTCCTGCACCTCAACGCTCAACCCAGCTGCGCGGCAGCCTGCGATTCCATCGGGGTCGTTGTAGTCGCACGGCGCGTCGTCCAGCCATGCCACAAGAATATATTTCCCCGCCGCCACACCGCGCATCAGGAACGATCCATTCTCATCCGCCGCTCCTTCTTGATACGATTGCACGCGGCCTTTCGGAGGATCCGGAATCAGCGCGACGCTCGCCCGGCTCCACAGCGTGTCGTCGACGCCCAGCACACGCCCCGAAACGCTTCCTCCATGCGAACTGAGAACCACTTCAAACGGTCGGTCCGCCGACGCGGCGGTCCCCTCAATTCCGAACGGCATCGCGTCCACGCCATTCACTCGCACCGCGGACACATAAAAATCGTTCGGCAGATTCGTCACATACAGATCGTACACGTCGTTCCCCATTAGTGAGAAATGGAACCCTTCGACGCCGGCCGTTTCCGTCGCGTCGACTACTTTTCCGCGCTCATTCCGCGGCTCGAAGCGCAGATGTATCGACTCCTGTATCTTCACGCCGCCTTCCACCACCAGAACCGCGCTCCCCGCACGTTCGCCTTGGATCGTCAGTTCCACGTTGTCGACATCGGATTCGCCCACGGTCAGAGGCGCGCTTCCTACCAGAGCCTTTCCGGCGTCGCCCCCTTCAGCCCAGATGATGTACGGCCCCGGCGTTACGTCGCGAAGCTCAAACCGGTTGTCGCGATCGAACGTCGCCGGCGTGGTCACCGCGATCGACGCCGTATTGTGCGCGTCCACTCTTTGCAGAGCGATCGTCGCCGCCACCGTCAGCCCCGTTTCTCCGCTGATCACCCGCCCGTGAACTTTCACCTTGCGCACCCGCGCCAGAGACACATCGATACCGCCGATCTCCTGCCCGTATTCGAGCCTCACCGGCACCGCTTCGCCCAACTTCGTCGCATTCGTGTAGAACGTCGTCGCGTAGCGCAGCGGCTGCGTCCCGCGAGTCTGCTCATTGGCAGGCACGGCACGCTCGATCGTCGCGGCCACCACATAGGAGCCTGGCTGCATCCCGAACATGCGATACTCGCCGCGATCGTTCGTGCTCGCGCTCGCTCCCAGTATGTAGCCGTGGCGAAGATGATTCCTGAACTCCCGATACGCTTCGACCCGCACATTCATCGCCGGTTCGCCGTCCTCAAAGGAGATACGCCCCGCCATCACCGCGAACGGCCGCAGCCGGAACGTCAGATTCGCGACCTCTTCCTTCGCCCCGATCGCGAACACCTGCGGCAGCCGCACCGTTCCCATCATGCAAATGGTAGACGCCAGGTAGCCGTCGCGCGCCGCGCTCAGCGAATAGCGCCCCGGCTCCACATCGCGAATCATGAACGACCCCTTGTCGTCCGTGTCGACCCCGATCGCCGTCAGCTCCGCCTGCCCTGGCCGCAGCACCACGTGCGCGCGGCTCAGCGGCAGACCCGTCCGGTCGTTCAGCACCTTCCCCTCGATCGAATTGCCGGATTGCGCGAGCGCTGTCGCCGCAACCACACCTGCCAGCCCCAATGCAAGTAACGTGCCGCGCATCTTCAAATATTGACGCTCCCTGTCCGCGACGCGTGCAATTATTTTGCCAGCCGCCGCGGCCGCTGTTTCGCCGCAATCGCGCGGATCAGGATCCGCCTCGCCCCAGCGGGGTCGATCGGCACCGCCGCTCGCTCCAGCGCCTCCGCAATCAGATCCTCGACCGCCGGATCGTCCAGCGTCCCCGCGTTCTCGATCACCAGGGAACGAACCTGGTTGCCGCTTCCCTTCAGCAGCTTTTCCGGATCGCGCAATTTTTTTCCCCATAGGAAAAACAGGTTGATCCAGCGCGGATACAGCGCAATCGATAAGATCGCCTCGGACGCCCGCTCACTCGGACCAAAGCCGATCACTAAAGCGTTGTAGTTGTCGTACACCATTTCAACCGCACCCGGCAGGCGCTTGCGCAGCTTGACCAGAACCGCCTTCGCCAGCCCCGCGATCTCCGGCGTGTACCTTCGGAGGAACCCCTCTAGTTGCGCATCCGGACTGTCAATATGTTTCAATCACCGTCTCCGGCCCCGCTCCCGATCGCGTGCGGAAGTGATACACCAGCGCGCCCGTCGCAACCGTGATCACCGCCGCCAGCGATACGTACGGCTTCAACTGCACCGCGCGCACCGTCATCCACAATCCCACCAGGATGAACAGCACCGGGAATAGCGGATAACAGAAGCTCACCACGCGCAACTTGCGCCAGCCTGGTTGGCCTCGAAGACGGATCAACGCGAGCACGCTCATCACCGCGAAAAAGTTCAGCAGCGATCCGATGTAGACCATCAGTTGCGGAAACGGCGTCATCGTCATAATCATCGTGCAGATCCCCTGCGCCACAATCGCCAGCACCGGCGTGTGCCACCGCGCGTCCACCTTCGCGGCCGACGCCAGGAACGCCCCGTTTTTCGCCATCGCGTAATAAACCCGCGGACCCACCGTCACCATCGCGTTCACCGTCGACATCAGCGACAGCGCCATCAGCAAGCTGAATAACCCCGCGATCTCCGGCCCGAATAATCGCGACGCCGCAAGGGCTCCCACCGCGATATGTCCCTTCAGGTCCTCAAGCGGCGCCGCATAAATGAACACCACGTTCAACCCGATATATAACGCTGCCACCAGCGCCGTCCCGATTCCCAATGCCGCCGGCAGCGTGCGCGACGGATGCCGCAGCTCCTCCGCCACGTACGTCGCCGCGTTCCATCCGCTATAGGCGACGTAAATCCAGAACAGGCTGATCGCAAACTGTTCCGGAATCGTCGTCGACGCCGTGCGCGTCGCGCTCATCGAGAGATTGTTCCAGGACCCATGTCCGATCGTGAACGCCAGCGCGATGAATCCCACCAGCGTCAGCACCTTCGCGCCGGTAAGGACGTTTTGGATTCGCGCCACCCGCCGCACCCCGATGCAATTCAGCAGCGTGAACACCAGCACCAGCGCGCATGCGACTGCCTGCGCCCCGCCCAGGTGCAAGGTCCAATCGCCCGATCCCGCCACCAGCCGGGCGTTCTCCTGCCGCAGGGATGGGAGAAAATATCCGAGATAGTCCGAAAACGCCAGCGCCGCCAGCGCGATCGGACCGGAGAATCCCGCGAAGAACGAAACCCATCCGGTCATGAATCCCCACGTCGGACCGAACGCCCGCGTCAGGTATACGTATTCGCCCCCGCTGCTCGGCAGATTCACACCCAGCTCGGAATAGCAGATCGCTCCCACCAGCGCGCAAATCGCACCCACTACCCAGATCGACAGGACCAGCTTCGGCGTTCCCAGATCGCCCGCAAGAAACCCAGTCGTCGTGAAAATTCCGACGCCGATCATGTTCGACACGACCAGCGCCGTCGCGCTGACGACGCCGAGCTGTCGGAGAAGAGAAGGCCTGCTGGTAGCTACCACTCCGCTATTCTACCGCGCCGGACTTCTGACTCCTGACTTCTGACTCCTGACTCCTTCTTTATTGCCGCTGCCCGCCCGCCAGAATCAGCGTCTGCCCCGTCGCCCATCCGGAATCGCCGGACGCGAAAAACACCGCCGCCTTGCCGATATCCGCCGGCTGCCCGATGCGCCCCAGAGGAGTCTCCGCTTCCACCCGGTCGCGGAATTCGCCTTTATCAAACCCCGCCGCGTGCACGCCTTCGGTTTCAATCATCCCCGGATTCAGCGAATTCACCCGGATCTTCTTCGGCCCAAGTTCTTTAGACAGCGAAACCGTAATCGCATCCACCGCCGCCTTGGTCGAGCTATAAACCGACGCCCCCGGCAGCGGCATCTGGCCGACAATCGAGCTGATATTGATAATCGAACCGCCCTCCACGCCAATCAGTTTCACCGCTTCCTGCGTCGTCAGCAGCAGGCCCAGCACGTTCAAATCGTATTGCTTGTGGAAATGTTCCGCAGTCACGGCCTCGAGCGGCCCAAACTCGTAAACGCCCGCGTTGTTGACCAGGATGTCCAGCTTGCCGTAGGCCGCCTTCGTCTCCTTGAACAACCGCGTAATGTCCTTGGCTTTCGAAACGTCGCCCTGTACGGCAACCGCCTTGCCGCCCTTGTCCGTGATGCGCTTCACCACCGCGTCTGCGCCCGGCTTGCTGCTGGCATAATTCACCACCACCGACGCGCCCTCCGCGGCAAGATGCTCCGCAATCGACGCGCCAATCCCCTTCGAAGCGCCGGTAACCACCGCCACTTTACCCGTAAGCTTGCTCATGATGTTCTCCAATCTATTTCGACAGTTCGACAACTGTCTAACTGATGAAGGTAGCCCCGGAAAGGTTTCAGAGGCTCTTGAGTTCTTTAAGGTAGGCGTCCCAAACAGAGCGCCGAAACGTCACGTCGATGAATTTCCCCCGCCGCGCAGTCTTGATAAGCCCGCAGGATTCAAGTTCTTTCAAATGATGAGAAAGCGTAGCCGCCGTAATCGGGAACCGGGCGCGCAAATCAGAACAAGCCGTACTCCCATGCGTGGCAATTTTCTTAAGGATCTCAAACCGCCGTGGATCGGCGAGAGCCTTCGAAATGCCGTTCACTTCAGCGTGAGTCATTCTGACTCCTGACTTCTGACTCCTGACTTCTTCTTCAAGCCCCACAACACTTCTTAAACTTCTTCCCACTCCCACAAGGACAAGGATCGTTCCGCCCGACTTTTTTCGCCAGAGCCGCCGACTCCCCAACCTCCGTACTACTGGCTACTGGCTCCTGGCTACTGGCTACTTCTTCCTGAAACACCGGCTCCAGCCCGTTCAACCGCAGCCTTTCATCCAGCGCGAACATCACCAGGTCGGTTTCCGCTGAATCCAGCTCGGCCAGCCCGTCGATCTTCCGCAGCATGCCGCGAATCCGTCCGCGCGTCGTCTCTCCGGGCATCGCCAGCGCATACGCGAACAGAGCGTCTTCGCGCAGCGTCGCCAGATCTCCCTCGCGGTCGAAATAGGAAGCGATTTTCTCCGCGTACTTCGTCAGCCGGAAATATCCCGCTCCGCGCAGCGCCTGGCGCAGGATCGCAATCTCTTCGGTGTCCTCCAGGTGCCCCGCAAAATACTTCGCGTACGGCTCCCACAAGCTTCGCCACATCGCTTCGAGCGCCTTCGCCCGCCCGTGCCCGCCCAATTCGTACAGCGCTTCAATGCCGCGGCGCGCTTCTTCTTTGTCGGCGAACGCATAAAGACCCACCGCCGCCGCGCCGCGCTCCTCCACCGGTTTCGATTCGTCGTTCAGCGTAGCGATGAGCAGACGTTGGACAAACCCTAACTCCGCCGCGCCGGACAACGACTCCCAGGCCTGCACCCGAACCTTCAACTCCGGATCGCCTTTCGCCAGTTCGAGCAATCTTTCGCGCGTCCGGTTCCCCACTTCTTCATTGAAATAGCTGTGCGCCGCGCCCGCGCGAATCAGCGCATCGTCGGACCACAGCAACTCGATCCGCTCGTAATCCGGCAATAAGTCGAACGCCGGCAATTCCGTCTTCGGATACTCTTTCAGAATGTCGAACGGTTCCGGCACATACTGCGGCTCCGGCGAATCCAGCAATTCGATGGAGCGCTCCAGCTCCAGCCGCAACTCGCTGTCTTCTTTCGGAATCTCCCCGAGCATCTTTGCGAGCGCCGGCCGCGCCGCATTGTCGCCGTATAATCCCAGCAGGAACGCCCCATCGCCCGCGTCAAACTCCAACCGGTCGAGCAGCAATGCCAGCACCCGAGGATCGTGCACCCTGAGACCGGCGAGCAAAAACGCGACGTCTCCTGCCTGCTCCTCGCCCAGTTCTTCATAGAGCTTGAGCAGCGGTTCTACGGCCCTTGCGCCAAACGGAAGGAATGCTTGAATGAGGTCGTCGCCGATTTCTTCCGGCTGCCTGCGAACCGCGTCGATATAAAAATCGAGCGCCGCATCCGACTTCCAAAACCGGAACAAATCAATGAGGAGAGGATCGAGATCGAGCCGGTGCCCTTTCCGCGGCTCCCGCGAAAACGCCAGCGCTTCGCTCGGAGCATCCGGCTGATCAAGAATAGATTGAACCAGGCGCCGGTCGACCCCCACCCGCCCCGCCGCCGCCGCCCGCAACAACTCACCAACAGTAGCCAAACCACCCCCAAACACTTCCGCATCCGCTCACCGCCAGCCCCTCGCCCACTTCCGAGCCGCGACCGGGGTGCCCTCTGGGCCGAGCGATCTCCGCGTTCGTACTGGCGCCTACTCTTCTTTAACCACGTGAACCGGCCTCTCCACCGTCACATCCCGATGCAACTTCACCGCTGTCTTGTAGTCGCCGAGCTTCTTGATCGGCTCCTCCAGTTGCACCTTGCGCCGGTCGATCGTGTACCCCTGCTTTTCGAGCGCCGTCGCAATATCCGCCGCCGTTACCGACCCGAACAACTGATCGTTCTCGCCGGCCTTGTGCGCGATGGTCACTTCCACCGCCGACATGAGCTTCGCCAGATCCGCTGCCTCCGCCGACTCCTTCGCTTCGCGCTTCAGATGCGACTGCCGTTCCTGCTCGACGATCTTCTTGTTCGATTCCGTCGCCGCCACCGCCATTTTTTTCGGCAGCAGAAAATTCCGCGCGTAGCCCGGGGCCACCTTCACCACCGAGCCGCGTGTCCCGAGGTTGACAATATCTTCTCTGAGAATGACTTCCATGACTGTGTCCTTATATAGATGTGGAGAACGGGATCAGCGCGATGTTCCGCGCCTGCTTGATCGCCTCGGCCAGCCTGCGCTGATGCGGCGCGCACACGCCGGAGATGCGCCGTGGCGTGATCTTCCCGCGCTCGGAAATGAACGACGCCAAGAGGCGCACTTCCTTGTAATTGATATCGTCGATCTTGTCGACGCAGAACCGGCACATCTTCTTGCGCCGGAAATATTGTTTCTTGCCCGCGATCGCCTTGTCGCCGCCGGTCGGACGCTGCGATCCGCTGATGGGTCTTCCGCCCTTGGTTTCTGCCATGTTCGTTATCCCTTCGTCTCTTCCACCGCGACAGGCGCGGCAGGTGCGGGCGCTGCGGGTGCCGCAGGTGCAGGATGTTCAACAGCCGCCACTGGTGCGCCCGGAAGTCCCGGCGCAGCCGCCGGTTCACCCGGAATCGCCGGAGCGCCCGCGGGCGCCGCCGGAGCCGCCACTTGAGGCGCGGGACGCCGCGCCGCGCGCTTCTCGCGCGCTTTCTTCCGCTTGTCGATCTTCTTCTGTTTTTCGTCGATGCGCACGGTGATGAACTTGATCACCATGTCCGTCACGCGTAAACGCCGCTCGATCTCCTTCACAGACTCCGGAGACGAGCTGAATTGCATCAGGATATATTGCCCTTCGGCGTATTTCGACACCCGATAGGCGAGCTTGCGTATGCCCCATCTATCGACCTTGTCGACGGTTCCCTTGCCGGTCGAGATCAGGGTCTTCAGTTGGTCGAGAAATCCCTCGACCTCCTCTTCCACCGCATCCGGCTTCACGATAAACAACTCTTCGTAGACTCTCATTCTTCCTCTTGTTTTAAGCCTCCGGCGCGACGATTAAACATCGTCATGGACTTTTCGACGCCATCAGCGATTATGGACTCAATCGCCGCGCACCCTTGCGCGACCATTTCATCCACTTCCTGCATCTGTGCTTTTTTAAACGGCCCAAGCACAAATTTCGCACCATCCCCAATCGGATGATCGGGTCTGATACCCAACCGGACTCTGGGAAACTCATTCGTTCCCAAACTTCCGATCACACTCTTCACTCCGTTATGCCCCGCGTCCGACCCCTTCGGCCGGACCCGAATCGCCTTCCACGGAAGAGCAAGCTCGTCATACACCAAAATCAAGCGGCCGGGTGTTAATTCGTACCGCTCGAGCAGGCTTTTTACCGCCGGCCCACTCAGATTCATGAACGTTTGCGGCTTGGCCAGCACCACGTTTTTCGGCTTCGACAAAGCCAGCCGGTCGATCACTTTAAACCCAAGATTATGCGGCGTATTTTCGTACTTCGCGCCAGGATTCCCGAGACCGACAACCAGAAAATCCACAGGCTATTTTTTCTTCTTCTTGTCGTCCGCCGGAGCCGCCTCCTCTTCCTTCTTGCCCTTCTTGGCGACTTCTGGTTCGGCCGCAACTGGAGCAGCAGCAACAACTTCGGCCACTGGAGCTTCTTCCACCTTGATCGAAACCACGTGCGAAATCACCGCGTCCGGGTTGCTGATCAGCTTCATCGACCCGGTCATCGGAATCTGGCTCGCCCGCAAATTTTCGCCGATCGACAATTCCGTCGCATCTAGAACAAACTGTTCAGGAATGTCGTCGGGCAGGCATTCGATTTCCACCTCGCGGGTGATCAGTTCGTGCAAGCCGCCCTGTAGTTTCACGCCTTTAGGCTCGCCCGTGGTATGCACCGGCACCTTCACCCGCAGCCGCAGGGTCAAGTCAATCCGCTTTAAATCAACGTGAAGCAGGTTTTCCTTCACCGGATCGTTCTGCCAGTCGACGACCATCACGGGGACGGTTTCACCGCCGGTCACGGTCAAGGTGAAAATCGTGTTGTGACCCGTGTTGCTATGCAGGATCTTATTGACTTCTTTGGGGCTTACGGCCACGGCGACGGTCTCGCCGCCCGCTCCGTACAGCACCCCGGGGGCATGACCGGCCACGCGCAGGCGCCGCGCTTCATTCTTACCGCGCAAGGAGCGCGGTTCGGCAACAATTGTGATATCTTTTCGCATTTTAAGAACCCTTAAACGACCATAAAGTACAAAAAACTACACGAATAGCGTGCTTACAGAACCATCTTCGTGAATCGACTGAATTGCCTTCGCCAGCATCGGAGCCACCGATAGCTGCTTGATTCGGCGGCAGTTGTCGGCCGCGCCCTTTAACGGAATCGAATTGGTCACGATCACTTCTTTAATTTCCGAATTTTCGATTCTTTCGACCGCGGGACCCGACAGCACCGCATGGGTGGCGCAGGCGCGCACGCTCGCCGCGCCCTGTTTGAGCAGAGCTTCCGTGGCTTTGACCAGCGTTCCCCCCGTGTCGATCAGATCGTCCACGATCAGGCAATGCTGCCCTTCCACATCGCCGATAATATGCATCACTTCGGCCACATTTACTTCCGTCCGCCGCTTATCGATAATCGCCAGCGGCGCATCCAATCTTTTCGCGAACGCACGCGCGCGTTCGACGCCACCCGCATCGGGCGAAACCACGGTCATTCCTTCTCCACGCATCTCGTCGAAGTAGTCGATCATCACCGGCATTCCAAAAAGATGGTCCACCGGGACATCGAAGAAGCCCTGAATCTGCGCGGCGTGCAGATCCAGCGCCAAAATGCGGTTGGCTCCGGCACGTTCAAGCAGGCTCGCCACCAGACGCGCCGAAATCGGCATGCGAGGCCGATCCTTGCGGTCCTGCCTTGCATACCCATAATAGGGTAACACTGCGGTGATGCGCTCCGCTGAGGCACGTTTCAGCGCGTCCATCATGAGCAGCAATTCCATAAGATGGCGATCGACCGGCGTGCAGGTGGGCTGGACCACGAATACATCGCACCCGCGCACGTTTTCCTGGATCTGGAGGTGCACTTCGCCGTCTGAAAATTCGCGCACGCGCACGGCGGCAAGCTGGCAGCCGAGCTCATAGCAGATTTCCGCGGCAAGGGCAGGATTCGCATTGCCCGTGAATACTTTGAAGTGGTTAAACCTCATTGCTCGTACCGGCTTCGGGGCGGCCATAGCACCTCGTTCGGGTTCAAATGTTCGCGCAACTGCCGCCGCCACATCCGCTGATAGCTCCGCCGGCTCACCAGCTCTGCTTCCCTGAGTCCGCAGCCACGGAACACCCGATCCCCGTCCAAAATCGTTCCGGCACTTGCCCGCTCTTCCCGCGAAGAGAAGAGCGCGAAGATGGTCGAGCCGCTTCCGGTCATTCTGACACCACCAACACTCCGCAATCGTTGTGCGATTTTCCTGAGCTGGGGATATTGCCTGAAAACGACCGTCTCGAAATCGTTCGCGCTGAACGGACTTGCCGCCATCGCGCTGCGCTCATGCCCAAGCGCGCGCACGAAGGCCTGGAAACTATTAATGCTACTTGACAAAGGTGTGAATGTCAAACTACGACCGAGTGCATCATAGGCAGCGCCGGTCGAGATGTGAACAGCGGGCGAAACCAGCAAAACCGGCTCTTCCGCGATGTCCGGCAGATCGTACAGCTCGGTGCCGCGGCCCATAGCCATGGCGGTGCCGCCGGTCAGAAAGAAGGGCACGTCGCTGCCCAGTTGGCCGCCGATTTCGAGCATCGTTTTTAATGGGAGCACGCGTCCGGCCAAAACCGGGAGGGCCAGGAGAACCGACGCCGCATTGCCGGATCCGCCGCCCAGTCCCGCGCCCATCGGAATTTGTTTATGGAGCGCGAAGCGGACGCTCGCGTGGAGCTTCATCGCATGCAGGGCGGCTCGCGCGGCGCTGAGAATCAGGTTGTTGGGGATGGCCAGATCGTCCGCCAGGGTGAGCTCGGTTTTCTGAGAGGGTTCGTATTCGATATCGATCGTGTCGGCTAGAGATATCGTTTGGAAGACGGTGCGGAGATCGTGAAAGCCGTCGGGGCGTTTGGCTAGCACGCGCAGGTCGAGATTTATTTTCGCGAGCGATTTTATGCTGGCGTGGCGGGTCACTGGGAAAAGCCTTGTTCACGGAAAAGCATGAATTGGCCGCTGATGAACGCCGATGAACGCGGATAAAACATTAGTAATGCAATAGCGAGTTTACAGCGTGGCCGGGGAGTTTGGCGCGGCCGTTCAGGAAGTCTAGCTCCAGCACGAAGCTTAGGCCCACCAGGTTGCCTCCGAGGCGCTCGATTAATTGGGCGACTGCCTTGGCCGTGCCTCCAGTGGCCAGGACGTCGTCGACGATCAGGACTTTCTGGCCCGGCTCGATGGCATCCTTATGTATCTCGAGGATGTCGGTTCCATATTCCAGTTGGTATTCGATGCGCTCGGTTATCGCCGGCAACTTTTTGGGCTTGCGCACGGGGACGAAACCCGCGTTCAGGGCATAGGCGACGGCGGGAGCGAAAATGAAACCGCGGGCTTCGATGCCGGCGACGATTTCAATTCCCTTACCTTTATATGCGTTGCTCAGATCGTCGATGACGGCGCGCAGGCCGGCCGGGTCCTTCAACAACGTGGTGATGTCGTAAAAATTGATGCCGGGCTTGGGAAAATCCGGGACTTCCCGGATCAGAGATTTTAGGTTCATTTAGCGAATGTCGAAACTATGTAAGTCTAGCACTGCCTCCTCGCGAACCTCCACTGAACGGACGTCGGCAAAACGGGGGCCCATCCTCAGACGGGCTTCGAAGTCTTCGAGCTGCGCGGGGGAGCCGTTGGCGTGAACCTCGACGCGCCCATCGTCCAGATTCCGGGCCCAACCGGTGACGCCTGTCGTGAGCGCCGAACGCTGCGCGAAATAACGATAGCCGACACCTTGCACAAGGCCGGAGATGAGAAAACGTCGCGCCGTCGTTCTGGCCATGTATTCTTAAATATTACGTGCTTATTTTAAATCCTGAATTGGCCCTGATATTCGACCTGGACGGGGTGGTGATCGACTCCATGCCGACGCACACGCGGGCGTGGGAGCGGTATCTCGCAGCGAATGGCATCGACCCGCGCGGCATCGAAGCGCGCATGCATGGAAAGCGCAATGACGACCTGGTGCGGGATCTGTTTGGACCGAGCCTCAGCGCCCCGGAAGTGTTCGAGCATGGGGCGGCGAAGGAACGGCTGTTTCGAGAAATGATCGGAGCGACGCTCGAAGCCAAGCTGGTGCCTGGCATCCGCGAGTTCCTGGCGTCCGCGTCGCGGATGGTACCGCTGGCGATGGGAACGAATGCCGAGCCGGCAAATGTGGATTTTATTTTAAACGGGGCGGGCATCCGGAAATACTTCCGCGTGATTGTCGATGGATCCCAGGTGGCTCGCGCGAAGCCGGCGCCGGACGTGTATCTTCGGGGCGCGGAACTGATGGAGGTCGCGCCCGCCAATTGCATCGTGTTTGAAGATTCACCGGTGGGGATCCAGGCTGCGCGCGCCGCGGGCATGAGAGTGGTGGGGGTGCTAACGCACGCGTCCAGATTGGCCGATGTAGACTTAGCCGTCCCTGATTTTGTTCATCCGGAGCTGGAAGCATGGCTGTCCGAACAATTGTCGACCGCGAAGACCGGGCGTTGAGTCGCGGCCGGCTGGTCGGCAGGCTTACGCATGGCGGCTTGGTGGCTACGATTGCGGCGGGGGCGCTCTACGGGCAGCAGGTGGCGGCGCCGCGGGAGTCTTTTCACTTGGATTTTCGGATCATGGTGGCGGCGGGCGCGATCGTGTTGGTGGGGATACTGCTTGTGCTGCGGTGGATGCGGAATCGCCGGCTGAGCGAGCAGTACAGCTCCATGCGAACGTTCCACACGCTGTGCGAGGAGATTATTGCCTCGGCCTCTCCCGCCGAGATCGCCAATAAGCTGATGACGGTCCTTCCGACGATCACGCAGGCCACCGGGGCATGGCTCTACATTTTCGACCGCCGCGCAAAGTCGCTGGAGCGCGTGCCGACGGAGGCCGATCCGGAGCCGATGGTGGTGCCGATCGAAGCGCAACCCGAGGAAGACCTGGCCAACGGAGCCGCGGTTTGCTTCGAGAGCCGGAAGCAGGTGAACATTCCCGACGTGCGGCGCAGCCGGTATCTGAATACGCGAACGAAACAGCAACCGCCGCGTTCGGCGATGATCGTGCCGCTGACCACGCAGGGCGACGTGCTGGGCGTGCTCGAAGCGGGAAACGCGAACCGGCTGGGTTATTTCACGATCGAGGAACAGGCGTCGATTCAGCATCTCGCGAACCAGGTGGCCGCGGCGCTGAAGCTGCAAGAACAGCGCGCGATTCGGGAGCAGCTGTTCCGCAGCGAGAAGCTGGCGGCGACCGGGCAGTTGATTTCGGGAGTGGCCAATGAGCTGCGGGCGCCGCTCGAAGTGATTCTACATCTATCGCTGGAGTTGTCGGCGCTGCTGGCGACGCCGGCGGCGAACCGGGGGCACGAGCTTCCGCCGGAACGCGACCTGCGGCTGCTGGCCGCGGAGTCGAGGCGAGCCTCGGAGATCGTGTCCCGCCTGGTCTCGTTCGCGCGGCACGAGGATTCCGAGCCGCTGCGCTTCGACGTGAACGCGCTGCTGGCGGAACTGATCCAGTTTCGCGAGCCGGAGTGGAAGGCGCTGGAACTGCGGCTCAAGATCCGCCTGGCGCCGGCGCCGGCATTTGTCCTCGGCGCGCAGGGACAGATCGAGCAGGTGCTGCTGAATTTACTGGTGCATGCCGAGCAATCCGCCGCCGAACCGTCGAAAACCGTGAACATCGCGAGCAGCATAATCGGGGGACGCGTGCTGGTCGAGATCGGGTACTCGGCGCCGAGCGAAGGCAACAACGACATCGACCCGTTCGGCGAGAAGGCAGCCGGATCCAATGCCGGAGAGAGCGCGTTGTCGCTCAGCGTGTGCCGGAGTATCGTGCTGAATCACGGGGGTGGGCTGCGGTTCAGTACGCGCGCGGGGCTCGCGTGCTTTGAGGTGGAGTTGCCGGTGGCGGCGCGCGCGGAAGCTCCCGCGGACGCGAAGAGCGCGGGGAAATCGGAAAGGGCACTGACCGTGATGCTGGTGGATCCCGACCCGGGGCCGCAGAGGCAGATTCTGGGATTGCTCAGCATGCGCGGGCATCGCGTGGTGCCGGTGGCGCCTGAAGAAGCGGCGGACCTGGCGCAGCGCCTGCGCTTCGACGCCGTGCTGTGGGCGATGCGCCTGTCGGGCGCGGGCGGCGGGGCGAAATGGAGTGAATTTCAAGAGCGGGCTCGTGGGTCGATTACCGCGTTCGTGCTG
This sequence comes from Bryobacteraceae bacterium, assembly GCA_049521275.1. Classification (GTDB taxonomy): domain Bacteria; phylum Acidobacteriota; class Terriglobia; order Bryobacterales; family Bryobacteraceae; genus Palsa-187. Next base: position 13,957 of record JBEKOZ010000007.1, read on the forward strand.
GTGAGCGAGGGCTACGACGCGGAGCTCGCGCGGAGCATTGAAGAGGGCGGAAATTTTCTGCTGGGCCGCCCGGTTCAGGAATCGGAACTGGATCGCATTCTGCGGCAGATCGAGGCGCGGACGCCGGCGGCGGTGCGCCGTTAGGTGGTCATATTCTGGCTCTTGTGGGGCCGCCAATTCTGGCGGCAGCCGTCCTTTCATGGCGGCTTCGCGGCAGGTCCATCAGCGCCGGCTGAATGCCGGCTTGCCGCCACAATTGGCGGCCCCACAAGGGCCATGATCAGAGTTAACGGGCGGCGAGTTGGCGCAGAACGTAGGGCAGGATTCCGCCGCTGCGGTAGTAATCGGCTTCGCGCGGTGTGTCGATGCGCACGATCGCTTCGAAATTTTTCGTCGCGCCATGGAGCGTTGCGGTGATACGGGCTTTGGTTTTGCCGGTCGACTCCACCGCTTCCGGGATGCCCTCGACCGCGAACGATTCGAAGCCGGTCAAGCCGAGCGATTCGCGATTCTGGCCGTCCAGAAACTGGAGCGGCAGAACGCCCATGCCGACCAGGTTCGAGCGATGAATACGCTCGAAGCTCTCGGCCAGCACCGCGCGTACGCCGAGCAGCAAAACGCCCTTCGCGGCCCAATCGCGGGAGGAGCCGGAGCCATATTCCTTGCCGGCGATGATCAGCAGCGGAACATTCGCCTGCTGATACTTCACCGAGGCGTCGTAGATGAACATTTTCTCGCCCGAAGGAACATAGGTGGTCCAGCAGCCTTCGGTTCCCGGGGCCATCTGGTTGCGCAATCGAACGTTGGCCAGGGTGCCGCGCACCATCACTTCATGATTGCCGCGGCGCGCGCCGTAAGAATTGAAATCGCCAGGCTTGACGCCGAGCGAAATGAGATATTTTCCCGCCGGACTATCGACGGCGATGTTGCCCGCGGGCGAAATATGGTCGGTGGTGACGGAATCGCCGAGCACCGCGAGCACCTGCACGCCGGACAGATTTTTCACCTCCGCGCGGGGATCGGCCATGTTGTCGAAATAGGGCGCGCGCTTGATATAGGTGGAGCGATCGTCCCACGCGTAGAGGTCGCCGAGCGGGACCTTGATGGAGTTCCAGGTGGCGTCGCCCGAGAAAACTTCGGAATATTGTTTGGCGAACATTTCCTGGTGCACGGATTTTTTCACGGCGGCTTGCACTTCGTCGGTGGAGGGCCAGATGTCACGCAGAAAAACATCGTGGCCCTGCTGATCCTGGCCGATGGGGTCGTTGGCGATATCGAGATCGACGCGGCCGGCGAGGGCGTAGGCGACCACCAGCGGAGGCGACGCGAGATAGTTCGCGCGCACCAGCGGATTCACGCGGCCTTCGAAATTCCGGTTGCCCGAAAGCACGCTGGCCACGGTCAGCTTCTCTTTCTGAACGGCCGCCGCGACATCGGCGGGCAGCGGACCGCTGTTGCCGATGCAGGTGGTGCAGCCGTAACCGACCAGATTGAACTTCAGGTCTTCCAGATACGGGACCAATCCCGCGTCGGTCAAATAATCCATCACGACTTTCGATCCGGGGGCGAGGCTGGTCTTCACCCAGGGCTTCGACTGGAGGCCGCGCTCGACCGCCTTTTTCGCGACCAGGCCCGCGGCGATCATCACCGAAGGATTCGACGTGTTGGTGCAACTGGTGATCGCGGCGATCACCACGCTGCCGTCCTGCACGATGCCGTTGGTCTTCGGCGGCGCGCCCAGTGACGCCAGGAAGTTTTGCTTCACGTCCGGCAGATTGATGCGATCCTGGGGACGCTTGGGACCGGCGAGCGAGGGCACGACGGTCGCCAGATCGAGCGAGAGCTGATCCGAATAAACCGGCTCCGGCGCGCCGTCGACGCGGAACAATCCCTGCGCCCTGGCATAGGCCTCAACTAGTTCGACCAGCTGCGGCGGACGATTGGTCATGCGCAGATAATCGAGCGTGGCGTGGTCGATGGGGAATACGCCGATAGTCGCGCCATATTCGGGCGCCATGTTGGCGATGGTCGCGCGATCGGCGACGCTCAAGGCGCTCAAGCCGTCGCCATAGAATTCGACGAACTTCCCGACCACGCCTTTCTTGCGCAGCATCTGCGTGACGAACAGCACCAGGTCCGTCGCGGTCGCACCCTCGGGCAGTTTGCCGTCCAACCTGAATCCGACCACGGCCGGAAGCAGCATCGTCGCGGGCTGGCCGAGCATGCACGCCTCGGCCTCAATTCCGCCCACGCCCCAGCCGACTACGCCAAGCCCGTTGATCATCGTGGTGTGCGAATCGGTGCCGACCACCGTGTCGGGGTACGCCTGCCCGCCGGCGCTGAACACCACCGGCGCCAGATATTCGAGATTCACCTGATGCACGATGCCGGTATCGGGCGGGACGGCGCGAAAATTCTCAAACGACGTTTGCCCCCAACGCAGGAATTCATAGCGCTCGCGATTGCGCTGAAATTCGAGCAGCGCGTTGGCCGCGAAGGCGCCCTTGGTGCCGAATTCGTCCACCTGCACCGAGTGATCGATGACCAGGTCGACGGGAATCAGCGGATTCGCTTTCTTCGGGTCGGCGCCCATTTTCTGGAGCGCGTCGCGCATGGCCGCCAGGTCGACCACGCAGGGAACGCCGGTGAAATCCTGCAACAGCACGCGGGCCGGACGAAAATTAATGTCGCGCGCGGCAGCCTTCGGATCCCAGTTCGCGACGTATTCTATATCGCTCTTTTTCACCGTCGAGCCGTCTTCAAAACGCAGCAGATTTTCGAGCAGGATCTTGATGGAATACGGAATGCGCGAAAGCCTGGCGACGCCAGCCTCCTCAAGCGCGGCAAGGCGGAAGATCTCGCAGGTCTTGCCACCGGCACGAAGCTCACCCGCGGCGTGGAAGGAGTTCAAACTTTTCATGCGTGTTCCTATATTATCGAAATATGAGCGCGAAGACCCTCATTTCCGTGGAGGACTTTGACCGGCTGGAGGAAGACGAGTTCCGTTATGAGCTGGACGAGGGCGAATTAATCACCATGACGCGACCACGTGTCAGGCACGCCCGCATCGAAGGCAACTTGTATTTTGCCTTGCGAACGTACCTGGAGCGAAATCCAATGGGCGAGGTTTTCGGGGCCGATATTCTCTTCGTCCTCGGCCCAACGACCAAACGTGCGCCGGATGTTTCGGTGTTGCTGCGAGTGATCGATCCCGACCACGAAATTCAGGGCGCTCCTGATATTGCCGTAGAAATCTTGTCGCCCTCGAACACGAGGCGAGAAATGAAACGCAAGCTGGGCCAATTCTTCGCGACCGGCTGCCAGCTTGCGTGGATTATCGACCCAAAGAGGAGATCGATCGAAGTTTGGGAATCGGCCACAGGCCCATCGCGCGTTCTCCGCGATTCCGACTCGCTCGAAACGCCGCTACTCCCGGGCTTCGCCTATCCGATTGCGAAGCTGTTCTAACTACATATAGTCCGGCACTTCGATGCCAAGCACGCCGAGCGTTTTCTCCAACTCCTCCAGGAAGTATTTCGTCATCCACAGCAGGAAGCTTTTTTTCTCCAGGTCCGTTTCGGAAAGGACCGGAAACTCATGATAAAAGTTGCTGAACGATTGCGCGAGCTGAAACGCGTAACGAGCCACGTGCGCCGGCTCCCCGCTCGCCACCGCCCGCTCAATCGCCGAACCCGACTTTGATGCTAACAATAGCAACTGCCAGCAATCCTCCTGGATTAGCTGCCGCTCCATGATCTGTCGCGTCAGCACCGAGCTGAAATCCGGCAGCGTCTCACCGCGCTCAGCCAGCTTGCGCAAAATATTGCGCGCCCTCACGGCGGAGTACTGTACATAGGGACCTGTTTCCCCCTCGAAACTCAGCGCCTCCGCGAAATCGAAGGCGATCACCGAGTTGCGCGTGAACTTCAGCATGAAATAGCGCAGCGCTCCGATGGCAATCTGCATGGCCGCGCGCCGCCGAGTCTCCTCCGGCTCCTCCGCGTGCCTCGAAGTCACTTCGTCGAGCGCTTTCTCGATCAGCTTATCGAGCAGATCGTCGGCCTTGACGCCGATCCCTTTGCGCCCCGCCACCTGCACGTATGGCAGGCGCTTGTCTTCTTCTGAAAGCTCGATTCCCATCTCGATGCAGGTGCGCGGCGACAGCGCGACCATCGCGTAATCGAAATGGATGCTGTTATCCGCCTGCGTGTTGTAATTGAGAGCGCGCAGCCCGGCCACCACCACGTCCTGCAAATAAGATTGGCGCGTGTCGATCACGTTGTATACGCGCGAGCCTTTTCCGAACTGCGGAGTGCCTGTCTGCGGCTGGTCTGTCGTTACCCACGCTTCGTGACCATTGGGATACGTATGCCATTTGCGATAGTAAAAATCCTTGCCCAGCAGGCCGAATTTCCAAAGCTGATAGGCGATGTCCTTTCCGACGTAGGTTACTGTCCCGTTCGACCGCACGATCACTTTGCTATCGTCATCTCCCTCCAGCGAACCTTCGCGAAATGCGGACCCAGGCATCACCCAACAGCCCCTATTCTTGCCCTCCGTCTCAAAGTAAATCGCGTTGCGCTCTTTCAACTGCTCGAACGCCGTGGCCCAAAATTGCAGATGGAGAATCTCGCTTTCTCTGGGCAGCACGTCGTAGGCGATCCCCAGCCGCCACATGGTGGCGATGTGCGCATCGACAATCGCATCGGCCACCAAATGCGCTAACTCCGCCTCCACACCGTGCCCTGCCTCGATCGAATGCAGCGTCGCGTGACGCCACTCGAGCGCATCCTTGTGCTCGTCATAATATTGCGACGTCCGCGCATAAACATCCCAGCAAACGTAATCAAATCGCACCGCCGGACCGGCAATCAGTGCGCGCACATCCTCGAGCGATTTCTTTTCCAGATGTTGAAACCCCACCACCACATCCGCCACCTGCACACCGGTGTTATCGATGTAGTTCTGAACTTCCACGTTTTCACCCGTCGCACGCAGCATCCGTACGAACGTGTCGCCCAGAATCGCGTTGCGCAAATGGCCGATATGCGCGGCCTTGTTCGGATTGATATTGGTATGCTCGACGATTGTTTTAGTAGCAGTTTCTTTCGAAACCGCTCCCTTACCCGTTAGCACTGCTTCGCCGTATGCGCCGCGATCGAGACGAACGTTCAGATACCCGTTCCCCGCGATTTCCATCGACGCGACACCCTCAATGGGACCGCCGGCGGTATCGATTTCCATGGCAATCGCTTTCGGAGATTTCTTCAACTGTCGCGCCAATTGAAATGCCGCGGGCAACGCCAGTTCGCCGAAGGACGACTGCTTCGGCTGCTCGATCTGCACCGTCGTTTCGATGCCGTACAAGGACCGGATGCGCGCAGAAATGGCTTCTGCAATACGTTTTTCGAGGATAAGAAACATGAAAAATCCAGTATGACAGAGGACCGCGCGTTACAATAGGAATGTGCCCAAAGTTACGTTTTTGCCGGAGGGGAAGACTGTCGAATTCGAGTCCGGAAAGCTTCCTTACGATGAACACGGCAAGCCCGAATCCGTTCTGGATGTCGCCATCAATTTCGGCGTGCATATCGAGCACGCGTGCGGAGGAAGCTGCGCCTGCACCACCTGCCATGTGATCGTCAAACAGGGCGACGCGAACCTGAGCCCCAACCCCGCCGATGACGACGAACTCGACCGGCTGGACCAGGCTCCCGGCCTCACGCTGCACTCGCGCCTCGCGTGCCAGGCCGTCGTTACCGGCGATGTGACGGTCGAAATTCCCGGGTGGAACCGCAATTATGTCAGCGAGGGCGGCGGGTCGATGAATCTGGGGAACGCGATTCCTCCGCCAAAAAAATAATCACCGCCTGTGTCCCATCCACAGCGCTAAAAATTGATCGACCACGTCCTGGGGAACATCGATATGCAGCCTAACGCGCTGGTCTTGTAAGGTGACGCGCAGCCCGTCGTACGCCTTCGCCAACTCCGGCTGACTGGCGGGAGTGTTCAGGCGGCCTAAACCGATCAGCGCCTTCAACGCACCCTGCACGTCCTCAGCGGATTGGACGGTGGAACATTCGCCCGACGCGATGCCGTTCAATCCTGTGCGCAGATCGAAATAAAGACTGCCCGCTTGAATCGAGCTGACCAGTTTAGTGACATTCTCCAGGTTCCCGCTGAACGGCAAATCGATCGGACCACCGCCGTACACGGCCCAGAATTGCGCGTCCGCTGGAATATCGGTCATCAACGCCGCCAGCGCGGCGGGCGCACCTTTCGAGGCGCCGCGTTGATCGAGCAGGAAGCGCAACGATTCGGTGGCGCCCATCGCGGCCGTGCTCGCACTGAAGAACACCACCGCCGCTTTCTCGTCCCCGATCAGGTTGTATCCTTTATATCCGAATCGTTTCGCGCCTTCTTTTTCGAGACGAGGCTCCATTTCATTGGCAAACTTTCCGCGTCCCAGCAGAACATGATGCTGGCCGTCGGAAACAAACAAAAGCTCCCACAAATCCTTCTTCGGATCGAGCCCCGTTTGCCGGGCGAACTCCTCCACCTGCGGAAATTTTCGATCGGCCAGATACTTCTGATAAACCGGCGTGCGTTCCAGCGCTTCGAGGCGAGTCCCCACCAGCAAGGTGGTGTCGGCGGGAATCAGTGTCGCCAGCGCGGGATCGATCTTCGGACCAGCCGGAGTTTTTCGCGCGCAGCCCACGGAGATCAACAGCAGCGCGGCGAGGACGATGCGAATGCTCACTTACTTACGGTACCTTGATTTCCCAGCGGCGCGCCCGCATGACACGCAGCAGATTTCACTTCAGATTCCTTTCGAAAAAATCGAGCATGCTCGCGTTCATCTGATCCGACGCCGGGCCACTGACGCCGTGCGTCTTCTGCGAGTACAACATGTATTCGAACGGCTTTCCGGCATTCTGGAGCGCATTCGTCATTTGTAGCGAGTTCTGGAACAGAACGTTATCGTCTTCGTAATTGTGAATCAGCATCAGCGCGGCCTTCAGATTCGCGGCTTTCGGCGGCAGCGCGCTGTTCTTGTACGCGTCCGCGTTTTCCTTCGGCAACCCCATGTAACGTTCGGTGTAAATGGTGTCGTAATTCATCCAACTGGTCACCGGCGCTCCCGAAATCCCGCAGCGAAATACCTCCGGCGCGTTCAGCAGCGCGTTGAGGGTCATGTACCCTCCGTAGCTCCAGCCATGAATCCCGATGCGCTTCTCATCCGCGAATCCTAAAGACACCAGATACTTCACGCCGGCCACCTGATCGGCCAGTTCCGCCGCGCCCAGATTGCGGAAAATCGCCGTCTCGAAACGGTGTCCGCGGCCCATGCCGCCGCGATTCTCGCATTCCCACACCACGTAGCCTTTGTGGGCGTAAACCTGATCCATCGATACTCCGGACCATCGATTCGCGACCGGCAGCATCACCCCGGGACCTCCGTAGACACTCACGATCACCGGATACTTCTTCCCCGCCTGAAATCCCGCCGGCTTGATGACGCGGCCGTACAACTCGGTTCCGTCGGCGCCCTTGAACTTCACGATTTCAGTCGGCAAAAAGCGTCGAAACCGTGTCGAGATAATACGCGCCTCCGTTCGCCGACGAAATGGAATGCCAACCCTCCGCCTTATCGAGCCTCTGCTTCGCGGACCCATCCAGCTTCACGCTGTACAGATGCTGTTCGAGCGGACTCCCCTCATTCGAGGTGTACAGCACGCGGTCGTTCTTTTCGTCCAAAAAAATGGACCGCGCTTCCCACTCGCCCGTGGTCAACTGCTTCGATTCCTTCCCGTCGTTCGAGTAAAGGTAGATGTGCCGGTAACCGTCCTTCTCGCTGGTCCACAAGAATCTTTTCCCGTCTTTCAGAAATTTCACGTCGCCCGCGAGATTGATCCAATAAGGATCCGCCTCGCGCAAAATCATGGACGGCATGTTCGACTCGACCCCGATTGAGAACAGTTCCAACCGGTTCTGCACGCGATTCATGCGCACCACATACACACTCCGCGAATCCGGCATCCATCCGGCGCGCGCGATCAGATACGAGTCGCGCGTATCGCCGACCTCCAGCCATCGCGTCGCGCCGCCCACCGCCGGAACCACGCCCAGATGCACGTCGGCGTTATTTTCCCCGACCTGCGGATATCGCTCCGGCTCATACTTCGCGCGCACGCCGAGGACGTCCTCATGCGGCACGACCGGCTCCCGGCTGGTATCGAATTGCAGATACGCGATCGACTTCGAATCCGGCGACCACCAGTACGCCGTCGGCAACTCCAACTCTTCCGGATACACCCAGTCGAGCTCGCCGTTCAGCAGCGTATCCGACCCATCGTGCGTCAGCCGAACCTCCTTGCCGCTCGCGATCTCCAGCGTATAAAGATCGGACGCCCGGCGAAACGCCACCATTTTTCCATCCGGCGACAGCTTCGCGTCCTCCTCCGCCTCCGGCGTCTTCGTCAACTGCTGCCACTTGCCCGTGTCCACATGAATGAGGAACAAATCGCCCCCGGTCGAAAACAGCAGCTCTTCTCCCGACGCCGAAAACTCCACGCCGCCGGACTCCACACGCCGATTCGTCCAGCCGAACGCGCCCTCTTCCGGACCCTTCACCGCCGCTGCCTCCAGCGCGTTCATTGCTTCCGCCGACACCAGTTCCTTCGACGTCTTCGTCGCCGGATCGTAAATCCGCAGCGATTGATCTCTCTTGAACAGAAATGTTTTCCCATCCGGAGCCCACATCGGAGGCCCGTCTCCTTTGTGTTTCGCCGCCTTCAGCGAGTCGAGCGTCACCGGTTTCTTCTGCGCGAAAACCGGCGTCAGCATCATCAGCAAAAAAAGGATTCGTCTGGGCATCGTATATTGAGTAACTGTGAAGATAACATTTTGGGGCGCCGCCAGGACTGTAACCGGCTCCATGCACCACGTAGAAACGGGCGGCAAGAACTTCCTTCTCGATTGCGGTTTATATCAGGGACGGCGCCTGGAAGCGTACGAACGCAACAGCAATTTCCTCTTCGCCGCTTCCTCCATCGACTCCGTGATTCTTTCGCACGCCCATATGGACCACTCCGGCAATCTGCCGACGCTGGTCCGCAACGGATTTTCGGGGCCGATCTACACCACCCCCGCGACCATCGACCTCTGCCTGGCCATGCTGGCCGACTCCGCGCACATCCAGCAATCCGATGCCGAGTTCTGCAACAAGCGTCGCGCGCACCGCAAATCGCAAGGCCTCGACGATCGCGTCTGTGAGCCTCTCTACACTCTCGACGACGCCGCGCACACCTATCCTCTTTTTAAACCCGTCCCGCTCGGCGAGCGCAAGGAAGTCTCCGGCGCCCTCGCCTATCGCACCTACGACGCCGGCCACCTGCTCGGGTCGACCGCGATGATCGTCGAAGCCGATGGCATCCGTCTCGCATTTTCGGGCGACGTCGGCCGCGCAGGCATCCCCATCATTCGCGATCCGCAGCCCCTCGACGCCGCCGACTACCTCATCATGGAATGTACCTACGGCGACCGCCTCCATCGTCCCATCGGCCACGCCGAAGACGACCTCGCCGACGTGGTGAATCGCACTGCGGCCCGCGGCGGAAAGATCATCGTCCCGTGCTTCGCCATCGGCCGCACGCAGCAGGTCGTGCTGATGCTCCACAATCTGATGGACGCAAAACGCATCCCATCCATTCCGATGTTCGTCGATAGCCCGCTCGCCATCGCCGCCACCGAGGTCTTTCGCAACCACCCCGAATGCTACGACGAAGATGCGCGAAAATTTCTGTCCGAAGACGAAGCCCCCTTCGATTTCTCCCGCCTCAAATACGTCCGCGAGGCCAGCGAATCGAAAAAGCTAAACGATCTGCACGGCCCGGTAATTATCCTCGCCTCGTCCGGCATGTGCGAAGCCGGCCGC
>JBEKOZ010000008.1:0-31125 GCA_049521275.1 Bryobacteraceae bacterium
CAGCGCCTCTCAACGGCCGAGTCGCAGCTTTGCCCGGCGTCATTCAATCGTCCGGCGATACGCTGTTCACCTCGGGGTCGCTCACCAAGTATTCCAAAATTCTGAACGAAGTGATGGAATCCCCGGGAGGCTTGTACGGGACCAACACAAAGAGCCACGAGCCTGTGGAACCAGGGGCCGTCCAATCGTGAATTTCTTCATTGTCAGCTTAATAAAGTCCGCATTGGTGGCCTTTGTCCTGCTCACCGCCCTCGCCTATATTCAATGGGTCGAGCGAAAAGTCCTCGCGCACATCCAACTCCGCATCGGACCCCGCCGCGTCGGTCCGCACGGATTGTTGCAGCCCCTGGCCGACGTCATCAAGCTGATCACGAAAGAGGACATGATCCCGTCTCATGTCAACAAGTTTTTTTACCTCCTCGCGCCCTTTCTGGCGGTGATGTTCGCGCTCATCTCCATCGCCGTCATCCCGTTTGGAACCGAAGTGAAGATCGGATCTTTCTCCACCCCGATGCAGTTGACCGACCTCAACATCGGCGTCCTGTTCATCCTCGGACTCTCCGGCATCGGCGTTTATGGCGTCGCACTCGCCGGTTGGGCGTCGAATAATAAATATTCGCTGATCGGCGGATTGCGCAGCTCCGCGCAGATGATCAGCTACGAACTGCCGATGGCCATGGCGATCGCCGCGCCGCTGCTGATGCTCAATTCCCTCAGCTTTCGCGAGCTGGTGGACGGCCAGGCCGGCTTCTATCTCGGCTTCATCCCACGCTGGAGCATTTTTCAAGGACCGTTCCCGCAGATCGTCAGTTTCGCGCTCTTCATGGTCGCCGCGTTCGCTGAAACCAATCGCGTGCCCTTCGATCTTCCCGAAGCGGAAAACGAACTGGTCGCCGGATTCCACACCGAATACGGCAGCATGAAGTTCGCCGCGTTTTTCATGGCCGAATATTGCAACATGGTGACCGTATCCTGCGTCGGCGCGCTGCTGTTTCTCGGCGGATGGCAGCCGCTATGGCCCGCCGAGTACGGCTCGCAGTTCGTGCCCACGCTGGTTTTCCTGATCGCCGGATTGATCTGCCTTTATCACGGATTTCATCCCGCCCGCCCCTTCGACCGCTTCACGCTGCCCGTGTTCGGCGTGATATTTCTCGGCATCGCGGGTATCTTTCTGGTGCCGATCCTGGCGGCGTTTCTCCTGCCCCTGTTCTGGTTCCTCGCGAAAGTCGGCATCATTTTATTTATCTACATCTGGATTCGCGGCACCCTCCCGCGCTTCCGCTACGATCAGTTGATGAGCTTCGCCTGGACCTTCATGTTCCCCGTCGCGATCGTCAACCTTTTTGTCACAGCCCTGATGGTGGCCGTTACCACGAAATAATTATGGACGCGATTCTCTTCCTGCTCTTTGCCGCCATCGCCGTCGTCTGCGCCCTCAACCTGGTGCTCCAGTCGCACCCGATTTCGAGCGCTCTGTCGCTGGTCGGCGTCATGGGATCCCTCGCCGTGCTTTACCTCCTGCTCGGCGGAGAGTTCATCGCCGCCGCGCAACTGATCGTCTACGCCGGCGCGATCATGGTGCTGTTCATCTTCGTCATCATGTTGCTCAACGCCGGAACCGAGCGCAAAATGCCGCGCCGCCTCTGGGTGAAATACGCCGGCCTGCCTCTACTCGCCGTCTTCATCGGGATCGCCGCGTTCGTGATCCAGCGCATGCTGCCCGTCACCGAAGGCGTCAAATTTGGCGCCATGACGCACGGCAACCCGCAGGAAATCGGACGCGCTTTGTTTCAGGTCTACCTGCTGCCGTTTGAAGTCACCAGCGTGTTGATCCTGATCGCGATTCTGGGCGCGGTCGTCCTGGCCCGCAAGGAGATCGACTAAATGCCCGAGATTCCGCTCCCGCCAAGCGTCCCGCTGGCCTGGTATCTGATCCTCAGCGCGATCCTGTTCACTCTGGGTGTCGCCGGATTCCTGTTCCGCCGCAACGTGATCACCGTGTTCATGTCCATTGAGCTGATGCTCAACGCGGTCAATCTCAGCTTCGTGACGTTCTCCTATAAATTCAAACAGGTCGACGGACACATTTTCAGTTTCTTCGTGATGGTGGTCGCCGCGGCCGAAGCCGCCGTCGGCCTGGCCATCATTCTGACGATCTTCAAAAATCGCCAGACACTCGAAATCGACGAGGTCAGTTCGCTTAAGAACTAAACGATGCAGCATCTCTGGATCATTCCCCTTTTTCCTCTCGCGGGCTTCGCCATCAACGGCCTGTTTGGCCGCCGTCTATCGAACCGCGTCGTTTCGGCCATCGCTGTTCTGGCCGTCCTGATGGCCTTCGTCAAAGTTCTGGTGTCCCTCATGGACCTCGGAGCCTTCTCCGGCGGACTCGAAGACACCCACGTCGAGCATTACTTCACCTGGATCCAATCCGGCGCCCTGAACATCAGCGTCGATTTCGCGGTCGACCGCCTCACCGCCGTCATGCTGCTGATCGTCACCGGCATCGGCACGCTGATCCATATATATGCGGTCGGCTACATGGCGCACGAAGGAGGCTACTACCGCTTCTTCGCCTACCTGAACCTGTTCATGTTTTTCATGCTGACCCTGGTGCTGGCCCAGAACTTCCTGCTGCTGTTCGTCGGATGGGAAGGTGTCGGCCTGTGCAGCTACCTGCTGATCGGCTTTTACTTCACCGAAAAATACGCCACCGACGCCGGCAACAAGGCGTTCATCGTGAACCGCATCGGCGACTTCGGCTTCTCGCTCGCCATCTTCCTCATCGCGATTCACTTCGGCTCCCTCGATTTCGGCCGCGTATTCTCGCAGGCCAAACTGCTGCCCGTCGAAGCCGATCCCGGCTGGATCACCGCGATCGCCCTGCTGCTTCTCGTCGGCGCCACCGGCAAATCCGCGCAGATCCCTCTCTATGTCTGGCTGCCGGACGCGATGGCCGGCCCCACCCCCGTCAGCGCCTTGATCCACGCCGCAACCATGGTCACCGCCGGCGTCTATATGATTGCGCGCAGCTCCTCGATCTTCCTGCACTCGCCGGTCGCGCTCAGCTTCGTCGCGATCATCGGCATCGCGACCGCCTTCTTCGCCGCCACCATCGGCCTGGTCCAGAACGACATCAAGAAGGTATTCGCCTATTCCACCGTTTCGCAGCTCGGCTACATGTTCGTCGGTCTCGGCACCGGAGCCTTCTCCGCCGGAATCTTCCACGTGATGACCCACGCCTTCTTCAAGGCCCTGCTCTTCCTCGGAGCCGGCAGCGTCATCCACGCGCTCTCGGGCGAACAGGATCTGCGCAACATGGGCGGTCTCGCGAAGAAAATCCCGATCACCTGCGCCGTGCTCCTGTGCGCCAGCCTCGCCATCGCAGGATTCCCATTTACATCGGGCCACTATAGTAAGGATGCGATCCTCGAATCGGCCTTCCAATATGCTCCGTGGATCTTCTGGGTCGGCGTCTTCACCGCCGCCATGACCGCCTTCTACGTCTTCCGGGCCTTTTTCATGGCTTTCTTCGGCGATTACCGCGGCCATCATCATCCGCATGAATCGCCCTTCGTCATGTGGGGACCCCTTGCCATCCTCGCCGCCCTCAGCCTCGGTGGTGGATTCATCAACATCCCGAAATATCTGGAGCCCATGTTCCCCTTATCCGAAGGCGCGTTGCCTTCCTATGTGACCTGGACGCCGATGGTCGCAGGCCTCGGCGGCATCGCACTCGCCTACGTGCTCTATGTCCTCTCACCCGGGCTTCCTGAATCGATCGCCAACGCCTTCCGCCCCGCCTACACGCTGCTCTACAACAAATATTTCATCGACGAGGCTTACGATTCGGCCGTCGTCAATCCCACCATCGATGGATCGCGCTCGCTGCTCTGGCGCACCATCGACGCCGGAGCGATTGACGGGACCGTCAACGGCGTCGGCAAAACCGCCCGCGTGATCGGCAATGTTCTGCGCCACGCGCAATCGGGCTACATACGAAGCTACGCCGGCTGGGTCCTCGCCGGAGCCATTCTCGTCGTCATCGTGATGGGCCTCACGGGAGCCACCCGATGAGCACCCTCGATCTCGTCTTATTCCTGCCGCTGTTCGGCTTTCTTCTCCTCCTGCTCACCCCCAAGGACAACCCGGTTGTCCTGCGCTGGACCGCGATGGCCATCTCGCTGGTCGTCTTCGCCGTCTCGCTCGGCCTCCTCGCGCCTTATTGGTTCGCCTATCCGTCCGGCTATACTTTTCAGACCTATAAAGCCTGGATCAATTTCCCGCCGATTCACTATCACGTCGGCCTCGACGGCCTCAGCCTCTGGCTGGTCCTGCTGACCACCTTCCTCACTCCCATCGCCGTCGCGATCTCCTGGAAGTACATCGAGCTCCGCGTCAAGGAATATTTCGCGTTCCTGATCCTGCTCGAATTCGGCCTCATCGGCGTCTTCATCTCCATCGACCTGTTTCTGTTTTACGTCTTCTGGGAAGTCGCGCTCGTGCCCATGTATTTCCTCATCGGCATCTGGGGCCACGACCGCCGCATCTACGCCACCGTCAAGTTTTTCCTTTACACGATGACCGGCTCCGTGCTGATGCTCGGCGCCATCGTTTATATCTACAATCAGACCGGCACCTTCGATTACGCCGTCCTCCAGAACCTCGTCGCGGCCGGACACTTCGCCCTCTCCGCGCGGGAGGAGATGGTGCTGTTCCTGGCCTTCTTTGTCGCCTTCGCCGTGAAGGTCCCATTGTTCCCTCTGCACACCTGGCTGCCCGATGCGCACGTCGAGGCGCCCACCGCCGGTTCCGTCATGCTGGCCTCGGTCATGCTGAAAATGGGAACTTACGGCTTGCTCCGTTTCTGCGTGCCCCTGTTCCCCAACGCCGCGCATCAGTCCGCGCCCTGGGTGAACGCCCTCGCCATCACCGGCATCATCTTCGGAGCCCTCGTCGCTCTCGTCCAGCCCAACATGAAGAAGCTGGTCGCGTACTCCTCCGTCAGCCACCTCGGATTCGTCGTGCTCGGAATCTTCTCTTTCACTCAGCAAGGCCTTGACGGAGCCGTCTTTCAGATGCTCGCCCACGGCATCTCGACAGGAGCTCTCTTCATCCTGGTTGGATATCTTTATGAGCGCCGTCATTCGCTTGAAATCTCCGCTTACGGAGGCGTCTCGACGCCCGCCCCGAATCTCGCCGCGGTGTTTCTGATCACCACGCTCGCCTCCATCGGCCTTCCCCTGCTCAGCAACTTCGTCGGCGAATATCTGGTTCTCCAGGGCGCAGCCACTGCGAATTTCAACTGGGCCATCGCCGCTGCGCTCGGCGTGATTCTCTCAGCCTGCTACATGCTGTGGCTCTACCAGCGATTATTTTTCGGAAAAACCTCGGCATCGGTCACCCATCACGTCACGGATCTGACCCCGCGCGAATGGGCCGTCATGATCCCCATGCTCGCCCTGATGCTCTGGATGGGCAGTTTCCCCCAAACCTTCATGCCCGCGATCAGCACGCAAAATGCGGCGATCTTGCAGCAAATCGAAAAGCCCCCGGCGTTCGTGGCGCACGCACTCATGCGTGCCGCGTCGACACTCGTGTCGACGCAGGGGGCGCGCTAGCATGACGCCCACCAATGCCGAATACCTCCGCTTCCTGCCGGAAATCATCCTGACTCTAACCGGCATCCTCATCATGTTTGTGGAAGCATTTCAACCCGCGCCCGGCGCCCCTTCCGCCCGCCTCGCCCACGCCTCGCGCCTTTTCGCTCCCATCTCGATCGCAGGCCTGGCCGCCGCGCTTATAGCCGCCGCCAAAGCCGACGCCGGCACTGCCTTTCACGACATGCTGATAGTCGACCCCTTCGGAACCTTCTTCCGCGTCCTCGTCATCGGCGTCGGCATTCTCGCCGTCTTCAGCAGCTCCGAATATTTGCGCCGCGAAAATTCCCCCGGCGGAGAATTCTACGCCTTGCTCCTCTTCAGCGTCATGGGCCAGTGCATCATGGTCACCGCCAACGAGCTGATCATGATTTTCATCGGCCTCGAAATCTCCTCCATCTCCAGCTACATTCTGGCAGGCTATCTGCGCGACGATCCGCGCAACAATGAATCCGCGCTCAAGTATTTTCTGCTCGGATCCTTCGCCACGGCATTCTTACTTTACGGCGTCGCCTGGATCTACGGCCTCACCGCGACCACTAATCTCGAACTGGTCCGCAAAGCGATTGAGACACCCGGTTTCGATTCCTTCGCCCTCGCCGGGATCGCCGCCGCGCTGATCTTCGTCGGCCTCGGATTCAAAATCTCCGCCGCGCCTTTCCAGATTTGGGCGCCGGACGTCTATCAAGGCGCGCCCGCTCCGGTCTCCGCGTTCTTGTCGGTCGGCCCGAAAGCCGCCGCCTTCGCGATTCTCCTCCGCGTCTTCCTCACCGCCTTCGGACCCATCTCCGAACGCTGGACCCCTTTCGTGTGGGGCTGCGCGCTAGCGACCATGATCGTCGGAAATTTCGCCGCCTTAAAGCAGTCGAATGTGAAGCGACTGCTGGCCTACAGCTCCATCGCCAACGCCGGATATATGCTGGTCGCGGTCACCGCCCATTCAGACGCAGGAGCCGCTGCAGTGATGTTCTACCTGGCCGCCTACGCGCTCACCACCATCGGCGCCTTCGCGGTAATCGCCTACTTCGCGCGCAAAGGGGAACGCTACGTGGCGATCGACGATTTCTCGGGCCTGGCCCAGCGCCAGCCGGTGATGGCCGCCATGATGACCATCTTCCTGCTGAGCCTGATCGGCGTCCCTCTCACCGGCGGATTCTTCGGCAAGTTCTACATCTTCAAAGCGGCGCTCGACGCCAACCTGGTGTGGCTCACTGTGCTCGGATTGCTGAACACCGCGGTAGCCGCCTATTACTATTTGCACATCTTGGTCGTGATGTACATGAAGGAGCCCGGCGAATCCGTAGAAAACCTCCCGCCCGTCGGCTTCGGCGTTCAAGTAGCCGTCTACGCCAGCGCCATCGGAACCCTCATCCTAGGCATCTTCCCGTCCTCGATACTAGACTACGCCAGCCGAACAATCCTGAAATAAGCTGGACTTCGCGAACAGAACTGTGTTAAGTTTGCCCAAGGAGTTTTGCCCGTATGAGACGAAATCTTCTGTCCTTAGGAATCGCTTTTCTCTGCCTTGCCGCCCCCGCGTTTGCCGGCATAACCGTCACACCAGAACCCACCACCATGCTTCTGATCGGTGGAGGACTTGGCGCCATCCTGGTGGTCCGCCACGTTACGAAGAAAAAGTAAGACGCCGATGAGACAAAATCTTCTATCCTTGGGAATCGCCCTGCTCTGCCTTGCAGCTCCCGCGTTTGCCGGAGGCACCATAACACCCGAACCCACCACCATGCTTCTCATCGGTGGAGGACTTGGCGCCATCCTGGTAGTCCGCCACGTGACGAAGAAGAAGAAATAATCCGTTACGCGATCTGCCACTGAGCCGCGACCGGGGTGCCCTCTGGGCCGAGCGACCTAAAAGGACATGCTACCGGGCCGTTTGGAATCCTACATTTTTTTGGGCGCTCTTTTCTCCTTCGCCCTCGTCGAGACGTTTCGACCGCTGCGTCCACCCCAACTCTCCACACCTCGCCGCTGGCTGAATCACACCGTCCTGCTGGCTTTGAATACTGTTCTGAGCGTGCTGCTGTTTCGCGGCGGGCTGGTTGTGTTCGCGTCCCTCATGGCCGCCGGAGGCCACGGACTCTTGAACCACTTCGCGTCGTTTTACGCCCTTCGCTTCGCCGTCGGATTCTTCGCGGTCGATCTGGTGCATTACGCCTCCCACTACACTTATCACCAGATCCCCTTCCTATGGCGTTTCCATCAAGTCCATCATGCCGACCCGGAGTTCGACGTCACCACCGGCTTCCGCTTCCATCCCGCCGAAGCGCTGCTCACGCAAAGCTGCAATTTCGCGTTGATTGCCCTGCTCGGTCCACCGGCGCTCGCCGTCCTCGCCGCCGAAGCCGCCACGCTGTTCCAGGATATCTTCGAACACGCCAATATTGAAGTCCCGCCGCGCCTCGACCGGTTCCTGCGCTGGTTCCTCACCACTCCCAACATGCACCGCATCCACCACTCCGTCCAGCGATCCGGCCAGGACCGCAACTTCGGCACCATCCTGCCATGGTGGGACCGTCTCTTCGGAACCTACGCGCAACCGTCGATCGAATTAAAGCGGATGGAAACCGGCCTGGAAGGTTATCCCGCCCCCCAAAGCGCCAGCATCGGCCGCACCCTGGCGATGCCCTTTACTGCCTCGTCACCCGGATCGTAAACGAGTCCTTATCGGGCCATAATTTCCTGTTTTTGACTAAAATAGAGCCCTTAATTGACCAAAACTAGCTACGATTTTGAGCCTTTCGCCGCCCTCGCGTAACTCCTGATGCTCCAACACCCAGGTATGGGCATGCGGCACCAGCACCGCGTTCAACCCCGCTTCGAGCGCCGGATTGATGTCCGACTTCGGCGAATTTCCGATCATCCACGTGTCCCGCGGATCGAAGCGCCTTTCTTCGACAAGTCTTTGATAAGCCGAGGCGTCTTTCTCTTTCACGATCGCCAGGTGGCTGAAATATCGCCCCAGGCCGGAGCGGTCGACCTTCATCCGCTGCTCCTCGGGATGCCCTTTGGTGAACAACGTAAGTTCATGACGCCCGGCCAGTTCGGCGAGCGTTTCCTCCACGCCGTCAATCACTTCGAGCGGCTGCTCCAGAATCCTCTCCGCCAGCGCCATCACCCGCTCTAGATCGTGCGGGCGAATTTCACGCTCGGCCAGATGCCGGTAAGCCTGCTGCAAATTGCGCCCAAAGCTTTTCGATCCATAGCCATACAGCTTCGCATTTACCAGTTCGATCTCATTCAGCACCTCGCGAACCTGGACCGGCGTCAGCCTGGAATGATCTAAAAATGAGCAAAAATCGTCAAAAGCACGCTCGAAATAGATGTTATTTTCCCAAAGCGTGTCATCCGCGTCGAATACCAGCCAGCTCATTCGATTTTGCTCAGTCCCCGACCGTGCCCGTTGCGCGGCGCGACCTCTTTCACATGCTGAATGCGGCGCTGACGGAGGTTGTGAACGGGAAAGAAATCAGCAAGTTGGCGCATCCGGTCGGCCTCGCTGCGGGTGGCGAGCAGAGCCTGCCGGAAGCCCAGATCGGACACCTCCCGCGCCAGCCGAAAGCTCAACTGCGGTTGATCCAAATCAATGGCTTCCTTCGAAATCTCGTGATATCCGTCGATCGCGCGCTGGCGGATGTCGGGCGCGACGGGCGATTCCTCGTCATCGTCGAAAAACTCCACCGCGCCGCGCAAAAACGACCGTTCGTCGTTGAGCGTCATGATCTCGAAGCGCCGGCGTCCGCGCGCCAGAATGTCCATGCGTCCGTCCGGGTACTCGCGCAACACCTTATCGATCAGCGCGGTGCAGCCGGTGTTGACGATCCCTTTTTCGCTGGCCAGGATCACGCCGAACTCCTGGCGGTCGCGCACCACTTCGCCGATCATTTCCTTATAGCGATCCTCGAAAATATGCAGCGGCAGTTCGGCGCCGGGCAACAGCACCACCTGGAGCGGAAATAGAGGCAACAAACCCGGCTGCATGCTACCATTATCACTTTCGCGCGTTCGCAATGTTAGAACAACATGATTCTTAAGCTCAAACGCACGCCTGGTATTTATCTGGTGGGATTCATGGGCTGCGGCAAATCGACGGTCGGCCGGGCCCTGGCCGACGAATTGGGCTGGAGCTTTTTCGATCTGGACGACGAGATCGAGAGCTGCGCGGGCTCGACCATCAGCGAAATTTTCGACCGGCAAGGCGAGGAAATATTTCGCGCGCTCGAGGCCTCGGCGCTGGCCAAGCGCGTGCGCGCGGTACAATCCGGGCATCCACAGGTTGAGCGATAAAAACTTCGAGCTGGTTTCAAATCACGGCATCCTGGTGTGGCTGGACGCTCCATTTGAGTTGATCGAGAAGCGGGTGGCGGCCGAGTCGCATCGGCCGCTGGCGCGCGATCCTCGAAAAATGCGGGAGCTGTTCGAGATTCGCTGCCCGCGGTACGCGCTCGCCGATTATCGCGTGGAGGCTCCTGACGAGGAAGCCGTGGCGACGGTGCAGCGGATTCTCAAGCTTCCGCTGTTTTGATCGGTTTCACAGACTGAAGTCTGTGCAGTCTTGGTGGCACAGGTTTAGAGGTTGCGGAAAAAGTCGTCCGGATGATCGCTCCCTGTGGTCGCGGCTCGGTAAGCGTTTGATTTTACGTAGTGCCGATTCCGAGCCGCGACCGCAGGGAGCGATCTCTACGACTTTTCCGCAGCCTCTTTAGACTGTGAAGGGGCGCAAGAATGAGTCACAACACACGCCGCAAACACGCGCTTCAGATTTTTCGCGCCGCTTTGGCCGCGGCCGATCCGCAGGAAGCGGTGCTGCGTCATCTGAAATTCGATGGACGGACGATCACTGCCGGACGCCGGAAGTATTCCATAAAAAAATTCGACCGCGTTCAAGTGATCGGCGCCGGGAAGGCGAGCGCGGCCATGGCTCGGGCGGTGGAAAGGCTGCTCGGCAAGCGCATTGCCGGCGGATGGATCAACGTCAAGGACGGACATACGGCTCATCTGCGGCGGATTCATCAACAGGAATGTGGGCATCCGGTTCCCGATGAGCGCGGCGTCGAAGGCGCGCGCAGGATGGCGGAAATCGCGCGTGAGGCAGGCCCGCGCGACTTGCTGATTTGCGTAATCTCCGGTGGCGCATCCGCTCTGACGCCCGCGCCCATACCGCCGATGACGCTCGGCCAGAAACAGGAGCTGACGAAAAAACTGCTGGCGAGCGGGGCGACGATTCATGAGATCAACACCGTCCGCAAACATTTATCGTCGATCAAAGGCGGGCAACTGGCGAAGCTGGCGTATCCGGCGACGACCATCGCGCTGATTCTATCGGACGTGATTGGCGACGATCTGGACGTGATCGGCTCGGGTCCGACGGTGGGGGACCGGTCGACGGTCGCGGACGCACGCGCGGTGCTCGGGAAGTACGGGATTGCGCAGGTGGAATTTCACGAGACTCCGAAGCCGGGCGATCGAGAGCTGGAGGGCGTCCAAAACATCATCGTCGGCAGCAACCAACAGGCGATCGACGCGGCAGCACGGCAAGCGAAGGCGCTGGGGTACCGGACGATGGTGTTGTCGACCCGGATCGAAGGCGAGACGCGCGACATCGCGGGCGTGCACGCGGCGATCGCAAAAGAAATTCTAGCGACCGGCCGTCCGTTGCGCACGCCGGCATGCGTGCTCTCGGGCGGCGAGACTACGGTGACGATTCGCGGGTCGGGGATGGGCGGCCGCAACCAGGCGTTTGTGCTGGCAGCCGCGATTGCGCTCGATGAGTCAGGTCCAGTAACGGTGTTGAGCGCGGGCACGGACGGCACCGACGGACCCACAGATGCGGCGGGAGCGATTGCGGATTCCACGACGGTGTCGCGTGCGCGAGCGCTCGGCCTGGATGTGGGGGCGTTCCTGGTTGAGAACGACTCGTATCATTTTTTTGAGAAGGTCGAGGGGCTGATTAAGACCGGGCCGACGGGTACGAATGTGATGGATGTGCGGGTGGTGTTGGTGGGAGGTGGTTGATGTTCCAGTTGCGCCAGCTGTTCCGCCAGCCGGCCAAAAGATCTGCTTGTCCCGGCAGACGAAGCTACACCTGTGCGGGCGCAGACGAGACGTCGAGAAGAGTCTCGACGCGGCACGCAAGAGTGCGTGCGCCACAGCGTGCTAAACGATATCTCTGCGACAGGCCACTAGAGCGGTGAATCCGGGCGGATCATCGATCGCCACATGTGCGCCACCGGGCTGTTATCGTATCCCAGTCCTTCTTCAGGCTGTTTCATCTGCCGTCCGATGATGTCGATGAACGGATCGATGGTCACCTTCACGTTCGGGTCGAATGCATACAGGTCGTTCACCGTTACCTGGCGCGGAAGAATGTACTTCTTGTGGTTGCGCACCATCTTGTAGGTGTCCTCAATGTACTTCTCCGGCTTGTAATCGGCGCCAAACATGTTCCGGTACAGGTCGGGGTACTCGTAGCCGGCTTCCTTGTCCTCGTAAAAGCGCAGCGCCTGGTGGTAGCGAATCGCGAACGTCACGTTCTCGGAAACGTAGGGTTCGAACATCTGCGCGCCCCACCAGCCGTGGTCTACCTTGATGAGCGCGTGCACCAGATCGTGGCAGAGGCAGGCGAATATGATCTCGTCGCTCATGCCCGTCTTCATGGCTTGGTTGGCGCTCTGCAGGCAGTGATTCGCCGCGCCGCTCATACGGAGGTTAAAAAAGTCGAGGAACGTAGGCTTATCCGGCATCCTGGGCAGAATCTTCACCGTCGGCCGTCCGCCCACGAACAGATTGCCTACGCCTCTGCGATTGGGCCGGGTCTCAATCTGCGCCTCCACCTCCGCGGCGGTGGGAAATTTCTTCGGAGTATCGTCCAGTGCCGCGTCCAGCGCTTCGCTCAGGGCATCTTCGAGAGCGTCCGCTTTCGCTTCGTCCGACATCAAACCGACGGCTGCGGCGCCGCCCAGTGAAGCGATAAACAGCCTGCGATCCAAGTTCAAATTCATTCCGACACTCCTTTTGACCGTGGATTGGATTCCATGATATCCCGATCTCCCGGCCGCACGCACGCTTTGTTCTTTCCCCTTCATAAAGCTTCCTCGCGCCTGTGCCGATTAACTGTTTGGACATATGTCGAGTACGAACACGGAACCTTCGCCATCAGAGAAAGGCCCATCGGAGAAAGGCCCATCGGAGAAAGGCCTATCAAAGATGGGCTTCGCCTCTCTGCTGACGTACCTCGACTGGAAAAAAGATAAGAAGCGCATTCTGCTGATAGCTGGCGGCGCTGTGCTGGCATTGGTCATCGTGGTGCTGATTCCCGGCGGCGGCGCGAACGCCAACGGCTATAGCGAGAGCCAGATGAAGAGCAATCCCATCCAGGCCCTCGCGAGCATGGCGGCCAAGATGCGGCCGGATCTTGAGCTCGCTTCCGTTGATGGCGCCAGGCAGACGGTCACACTCAAAGACAAGAACGGCGCTTCCTTCACGTTCCAGTTCGATCCGCAGACGAAAGCGCTGGTCCCTGTCCCGGCCGCTCAGCCGAAAGTGGCAGAACACGCGTCGCCTCCGCCGCCGGAACAGCCTGCCTCGACACTTCTTAGGGGGTTGCCGGACTGGATGCCGGTCTATCCCGACACAACCCCCGAAATCGTGTCCTCCGCCGTCACCCCCGAAGGAGATAAAGAAACCATCGCGACGTTTAAGTCCGGCGCCAAGCCCCCGGAAATCGTTCAGTTCTACGAGACAAAGCTACAGGCAAGCGGATTCCAAATCGAAGTCGCTTCGAGTGGCGAGCAGAGCGGCATGATTCAGGCCCAGGATGGTGAAAAAAAACGCATGCTGATCCTGAACGTCAGCCCTGAGGAGACCGGAACGCTCTCGCGCGTGGTCACCGTCCAGAAGAAATAAAGCGCCTGCCCCTCGCGCGGAAACGAATCCTACTCGAGCCGCGCCACTCTCTCAGGTTTACAAGTGTGGTTTGAGGAATCGCCCGGTGTGGGATGTTTTGCATGCCGCGACGTTCTCAGGAGTTCCGCTCACGACCACTTCCCCGCCCGCGTGACCGCCTTCGGGACCGAGGTCGACGACGTAATCGGCGGTTTTGATGACATCGACGTGATGTTCGATCAGCAGAACGGTATGCCCTGCATCCACGAGCCGGTGCAGAGATTCGAGCAGCCGCTCGATGTCCGCGAGATGCAGGCCGGTGGTCGGTTCGTCGAGGATGTAGACTGTGTGTTTCGACCGCTGCAGCTTGCTCAACTCCGTCGCGATCTTGATGCGCTGCGCTTCGCCGCCGGAGAGAGTCGTCGCCGACTGGCCCAGCGTGAGGTAACCCAGTCCGAGATCACTCAGCACCTGAATCTTCTTGCCCACGGCGGGTTCGGCGGCGAAGAATGTTACGCCTTCTTCAATCGACATGTTGAGCACGTCGTCGATGGTTTTTCCGTGGAGCGTAACATCCAACGTTTCGGCATTGAATCGCGCGCCTTTGCAGGCGCCGCAAGTAACTTCCACATCGGGCATGAAATAGAGCTGCGTGGTGATGGTGCCTTCGCCCTGGCATTCCTCACAGCGGCCTCCTTTCACGTTGAAACTGAATCGTCCCGCCTTGTAGCCTCTCTCGGCCGATAGAGGAGCTTCCGTGAACATGTCACGGATATTGTCGTAGAAGCCGATGTAGGTTGCCGGATTCGAGCGGCTGTTTCGTCCGATCGGAGATTGATCGATGTTTACAACTTTGTGGACGTGCTCGATGCCGTCGATGCCGTCGTGATCGCCGGGTAGAGTGCGGGTATCGACCAGGCGCTTCCATAACGCCTGATAGAGGATCTCATTGATCAGCGTGCTCTTGCCCGAGCCGGAGGCTCCGGTAATCGCCACCATGACGCCGAGCGGGAACGTCACGTCGATGTTCTTGAGGTTGTTTTCGCGCGCGCCGCGCACGGTGAGCGATTTGCCATTGCCTTGGCGGCGCTGCTTCGGCGTCGCGATCCTCCGTCTGCCTGACAGGAACTGACCGGTCGGCGACGCTTTACAGGCGAGCACGTCCTTTATGGTCCCCTGGACCACCACTTCTCCGCCGTGCACGCCAGGGCCTGGTCCCATTTCCACGATGTGATCGGCCGCGCGAATGGTGTCCTCGTCGTGCTCGACCACGATGACCGTGTTGCCGATATCCCGCAAACTTTCGAGCGTCGCGATCATCTTCACGTTGTCTTTCGGATGGAGGCCGATGCTCGGCTCGTCGAGAACGTAGAGCATTCCCATCAGACCGGAGCCGATTTGGGTGGACAAGCGGATTCGCTGGGACTCACCGCCGGAGAGCGTTCCAGAGCGCCGGTTGAAACTCAGGTAATCGAGTCCGATGCCCAGCAATAATTTCACCCGGGCGCGGATCTCGCCCAGCACATGCCGGCCGGCGTCCGCACCGCGACCCGTGGGCTTGATGGCGCCGAGAAACGCGTGCAGTTCGTCGAAGTGAAGCTGCCCCATGTGGTAAATCGTCCGGTCATCGATCGTGAACAGCAGACGCGTCGCCCGCAGGCGCGCTCCTTTACAATCGGGGCAGGTGTGTTCGACCATCACTTTGTCGAGCCACGCCTCCATCCCTGAGCTGGCTTCGCCGCGTTGGCGATAGCGGCGGTATTGGCGTTCGATTCGCCGCGCAATTCCGCCGAAGCCGACCTCTTTGCCCACCGAATCCTCGCGCTTGACCTTTGCGTCCGGTGGCATGACGATCACGACCTTCTTGCCATCAAGGCCGTTCAGGATTATGGTTCGCACGCTCTCGGGGAGCTCCCGCCAGGGAGTTTCGAGAGAGAAGCGGAAAGCTTTTGAGAGGCTATAGATCATTCGTCCGTCCCACGTGTCGGGGTTGTATTTGAAGGCCTCGCGAACGAAGCAGCCTCCGGCGATGCTACGGCGCGGATCCGGAACCAACAATTCGGGATGGGTCAGTTTATGGACGCCGAGTCCGCCGCAAGTCCGGCAAGCGCTCTCGGGGTTGTTGAACATGAAGTATTCGGGCTGGATGTCGCCATAAGTGAAATGGTGGGTCCTGCTGGAGAGCCCCTTGTAGAAACGGTCGGCGGCCGCGCTGCCGACGCCTTTGACGATGTGCACCTGGACGAGTCCGTCGCCAACGAGAAGCGTTGCGGCGATTCCCGCTTTCATCGCTTTTTCATGCTTTCGGGCAACAATAAACCGATCGACCACCGCATCCATATGGTTGACTTTCGAGTCGTCGAGTTCGATCACCGCCGAAATGTCGACGAGCTTGCCGTCGAAAATCATGCGGCGGCAACCTTTCTTGCGGATCTCGGTGAGGACGAAGTCCAAGTCCTCGCCGTACTGTTTGAAGACGGGTGCGCGAAGTTCGATCTCGGCGCCTTCGGGCAAAGACATGATCGCTTCGAGAATCTGGCTGGAACTGCGGCTCGGAGTCGGCTCGCCCGTGCGGGGACAGTGCGGCTGGCCGATGGTGGCGTAAAGAAGATTGAGGTAACTCGCGATGTCGGTCATGGTGCCGACGGTTGAGCGAGGATTGTTGGCGATGGTTTTCTGCTCGATCGAAATGACCGGGGAGAGGCCGTAGATGAAATCGACATCGGGCTTGGCCACCTGAGCGACGAAACGCTTCGCGTAGCTCGAAAGCGATTCCATGAAGCGGCGCTGTCCTTCGGCGTAAATCGTATCGAAGGCGAGGCTCGACTTGCCCGATCCCGAGAGCCCGGTAACGACCACGAGTTTGTCGCGCGGAATCTCGAGCGATACATTCTTGAGGTTGTGCACGCGCGCGCCGTGGACTGCGATCGTGGTGCGCACCGCGGTCTTCGGCGTTCTAGAAGCCATCGGGCGTTGCTCCCAAGTGAACGAACGCCAGCTCCAGGACCTGAATATTGCTCTTCTTGGTCAGCTGCACCGGCGTCGAAGCGACTCCAATCAAGCCGCGATCGGCAAGATACTCGCAGGCGGAAGTAATCCCTTCGATATTTAAGCTCCTCTTAAAGTCGGCCTCGATCTCCGTCGCGGATCGCGCCTCACCCACCTCTTGCAAATAGTCCAGAATGGGGCGAAAGAGCGCGTCCGTCCGATCCGCCAGATAGCGGTCGACTGCGTCTAAAGCGCCTTGCACAGCTTTGCGCGTTTTTTTCTGATTCAGCAGATCCGAATAGATCGTGCGGAAGAATGTAGGGTTGAGCTTCAGCGCTTGCGGAATCACCTCGCGATCCGCGAGTAGCCGCGCCGCGATGACCTCGATCCGGGCCAGAGGAGTGGCCGCGTAGAGAATCCAGAGCGCGGCGTAGTCCAGATCGCCGCGAGTGATGAGCCATTTGTGAGCCTTGTAGATCGAGCCGACAGCCTGTGTCGCCGCACTCAACAGTTGCACTTGCACGTCACGCTCGCCGATCTCGTGCAGCCTTTCGCAGAGATGGGCGATCGTAGGATCGTGGGTGTAGAGCAACCGGCCCTTCGCCAGCAATGAGTGCATGAAGGAGTTTCGCACTGCTCCTTCCACGGTCTTGCGGAACTCGGCACGCGGGATCAGGAATGCGTGGACGTTGACGTTGCCGGCGAGCAGCGCGAGGCTTCCCGTTTCCGCCTTCTTTTCGTCGACCGTAATCAAGGCCAAGTCGATATCGGACTTCGCCCACACCGTATCGTGCGACAGACTACCGCAGAGGATGGCAGCCAGGATCGTCCTGTCGCCCTTCACCTGCGCGACGAGATGGTCCAGCGCCTCGGTGAACTGCTTCCGAATCTCAGGTATCGAAGCGCTCATGTTCGACGATCACTTCGGATTATCATAACCTGAACGAAGTTGATTAGAACTCGCTTGGACCTACTTGAAGCCGAGGTTCTTGAGCATTTCTTCGCTGAGCGCATCGCCGTCGAGGGTCGGCGCATTTTTGAGATCTTCGCTCTTTTTAAGTTGGGCCTCTTTTTGCTGTTTGTGTTTCTCCTCAAAAGCGGCGAACTGTCCGAAAACCGCGGCACGACGCGCAAGGTCCGCGGCGTGCGCCGCCTTGAACTGTTCTTTACTCGCCTCCACAAATTCAAGTTTTTGCTTGATGTTGGGATCGTTCGCCGCCGCCGGGATGTTCAGAACGTGGCTGGTAAACTTGTCTATTTCGGCAAACAGCTTGGCAATATCGATCGCGGCCACAGGTACAGCGGTCCCGCCGGATGGTTGAGCCTCTACAGGGGTCCCGGCGGCGGCCCCAGCGTTGAGCGTAAACACGTAGTCACACGTAGGGCAGCAGATCCAGTTCCACATGCGGGCGATGCAGCCATCTTTAATGCAGCCCAGCACCGCGCCCGGCTCCAGCCCGACAGGCTTGCTGCAATTCGGACAGTCCACGCTCGACAACATCGGTGTGCGGCAAAACTCGCAGGCCGGCTGCGCGGGTAATCCTGCGGCGCCGATCGCGATCAGTACGCCTCCCGCAATCTCCGAGTTGGGAACCTGCGGCAGCCACAGCTCCATCAGTTCGGCTTGCGACAACCGGCGCGCGGCGCCAAAAAGAGGGTCATGAACAACCACCTCCTTGGCGTCAATATCGACCAGAATGGAGTAATGACCGGCGGCCGAATCGGATCGCACACGATGATTCAAAATGGCGCGAATCCCGCCTGCTTTCGCGAGCCGCAGCGCCTGCAAAGGGTGTCGCGCCTGGATGGCCACGGCGCTGAAACCCCGCTTCAGGGCATCCTGGGTCATCAGATAGGTCGTTGAAGAGATCTGACCGAAGCGGTTTGCCTTGGCGATCACTGGCCAGATTTCGGTTTGCGCGACTTGCTTGCCAAAAGAGCGATACGCCATACTCAGGCACGCCGCACCGCATGCCCGGCCAGTCAGTTCCTCGGATTGCTTCTCGTAAGGGATCACCGTTGCCGCTGAACTCATAGAGTACCCTCCATCTAATATTCTATTGGCGTTTCATGGGCCGACGATAACCGTCGGCCAGCCAAAGATGATCACGCCGCCATGCACCGTGGGATCGAGCATACGCGCTTGTGGCAATCCACCGGTTAGCACCGTAGGAGAGCCCATGATAATCATGTCCGGAGGACCGACGCAAAACGCCATGTCGGTCATGCGCGCCGCCGGCATGCCGCCGATCAACACGGTTGGCCAACAGGGCCCGATAATAGGGCCTCCCACGTGGGGCACGACCACCGTGACCATGGGGCAAACATGCGGATCGAACATCCGGGCCGCTGGAAATGGCATGGATCAACTCTCCTTTCTCATAATGCGAACCGACCCTCCGCCGCTCCGATTCCCAGTTCCACCAGCGCTTCTTGCGTCGCCTGGATCTTCACGTGCATGATCGGTCACTCGAGCCGCGGGCTTCATCATGTGGGTTAGTCCTTCCTTGTTATTCGAAAATCCTCGTTCGTCATGATTCGAAACCCTAGGGAGCAAAACGGCCCTCCGCAATTGCCATTCCCAGATCGACCAACGAGCGTTGCGTACCCTGGATTTCAGGGGGAGCGCACTTGGTGGACGCCACCTTGATGGCGATCGCGACTGCCCTGGCTGGGGCAAACGGACTCGGCGGTATGGGCGGCCCTTGCGGTGGACCGACGCTTCCCCCGGTTTGGTTCGCAGCCGCCGCCAGGTTACCGGCTGCCGACGCGGGTCCCAGCACCTCGGCTGGCTGTTTGGCGGCCTCCCGATTGGCTTCATCTGGCTGAAGCACCCATTGCACCGTGATCCGGAACGCCCTTCTTTCCCAAGGCTCCAGTTTGTTTCCACAGGTGCGCTG
The DNA here is from genome assembly GCA_049521275.1 of Bryobacteraceae bacterium. Lineage (GTDB taxonomy): Bacteria > Acidobacteriota > Terriglobia > Bryobacterales > Bryobacteraceae > Palsa-187. The sequence continues at coordinate 19,448 of JBEKOZ010000008.1, forward strand.
CAAGCAGAGGCAACCCCACCAGATGGCTGCGCGCGAATGTAACGCATGGGCGATGAAGTCGATGGCGGCCAGGTGCTGCTTTGCCTCCACTAGCGCGTCCACGAATTCGCGAGGGCTCATCGCGGGGCGCAGCAAGCCCAGCGCGGCCTTATCTAAGTACAACCGGGCACAGATCTCAGAAGCGGTTTCCGCCGTAACGTTGACGAGCGTCGAGTCGCTCATATTTACCCCAAGCTAACAGAGGGCGGCACAGGTTCGTCCTCGGGTAGCGGCGGGGGCGGCGGCGCCGGCGGGCCGGGATTGATTTGCACCACGGGCATGCCGATGATGGTGATGCCTTCCGGACCGATAGTGATCTGGCTGGTCCCCGCGGCGAGCGTTAGAGTCCCTGCAATTCCGGCGTTAATCACGATGCCATCGCTAGTCAGCGAAATGTACTGATCTATCTCGGCTAAAAGCCCGCGCCGGATCGTGATCGATTGCGTCTCACAGACCTCGATCTCGACCCCGTTGGTCGATTCCACACACATAGCCGGGCTGAATAAAGGAATCGCAGGCGGCCCGGCGGTGATGCGCACCCCTTTGACTCCCCGGATGTCGACGAACCCATCGCCCATAAATTCGCTGTCCAAGCCTCCAACGGCCAAGAGCATAACCCGGCTTTCGTTGTCCGTAGACGGCGGTATATTCTTTTGACTGAGGAGCGAGACCTGGTTTGCGCGAATCGAGTACGTGCCGTCGGCCGATATAACCCGATGGCCTCTGACAGTCGAGTCGTCAGCGCCGCCCGACCCGCCGCCGGGATTTTTGCCGTTTTCTTCCATGGTATGATCCCTCCCTGACTACTGGCTTTCCGCCGAATCCCCGTGGATAATTGGGGGGATATCCAGCGCTGTTAGCTCCGCTAATACCATCAACACGACCCCTGCAACACCAAGCGCTATCTGCCCGGCACCGCTCCAGTTGGAACCGGTGACAATGGACCCGTCGTCGCCTGGCTTCGTAACAGGCCCGTCCGCTATGGTCGTGGCTTTCCAGAGCCCGAAAGACCCGGGGGACTTTTCGTACGCTTGCTTTGCTATGTCACTGCCGTACCAATCTGGCGTGTCGGTAAGGTACTCCGCAAGCAGGGTCGCGACCAGCATCACGTCCGTGAGGGCCTGAAAGGCGAGTACCAGGTCAGCCCGTTCCCGGTCTCCCGATTCCTCGCTGGCAAGAGCGGCAGCCTTCTCCGCCTTGGTCCTGGCATTCGTGTACTTCTTAACCTCATTCGATCCCTTCAGAAGGTCATACGTGAACGAGAAGACCTCCGTGAAAGTGCCCAGGAGGACGCACAATATGCGAACCGGGTCCCATTTTTTGGAATGCGATTTGTGAATCTCAATCTTCGGCGGTCCGACGGAGATTTCAAAGCTTTGACCAAGCGTGAATTGAGCACTGGATCCAATGGTGAACTGCATGGCGCCCATGCCGCCCGCAATTGCCTGCGCGACCCCCGCAGCTATGACGAGGGGGGATGAAAGCAGTCCCTTGGCTTCCCCGAGCAATGAACCCGTCGAGATGCACATCTGGAGGTTCTGGCCAATGGTGACCTGGTGGGACACAGGGTTGGCCAACTGGAACTGGTCGCCGTAAGTAACCGTCGAGTTTAGGCCCGTTATGCCGGCTGGGGGTGGGTCCGGCACCGGATTCCCCTCGTCAAAGCCGGCGCCGCCGCTGCCGCCTGTCACAGGGACGATCTTGCCGACGGTGAGCATGCTGGCGACCCCCACTCGCTCCCCCTTGCTGGCGCCTGAGTGGATCATCTTGTTTTTTTCGGAATTGAGGCTCAGATTGTGCTCCGAGTGAATCGACAGATGTTCCTTGCCTTTTTCGTCATTGAAGACGATTCCGTTATAGTTCTGGTGCGCGGTACCGCTTTCGCTGGCCGACTTGATTCCGCCGAGTTGCTTATTCTTGGGCAGCATGTACCACGGCATATTGTCATGATTGTATACGCTGCCGACGATCAGCGGCTTGTCCGGATCGCCCTCTTCGAAGATCACCACCACTTCGTGTCCGATGCGCGGCCAGAAGAACGCGCCCCAGCCTTTGCCCGCCCAGACCTGCGCCACGCGCACCCAGCAGGAACTGTCGGCGTTCAGCTTCCCTTCGCGATCCCAATGAAACTGGACTTTCACGCGGCCATATTTGTCGACGAAGATCTCCTCGCCTTTAGGGCCGGTGACGACCGCGGTCTGGAGACCGGCGATCACGGGCTTCCGTATCGTTTGCTGCGGGCGGTAGTGTAGGCCGTCCGGAATTGACGAGAAGCGGTTTTCGTACGTAAACGGTCCTGTCTGTTCGCTGCGATAGTCCCCCTGCTTGGCGGCATGTTCGACTCGGGTCAGCAGATACTTGTCGTCGGCGTCGAAATGCCTCTCCAGCGTGAACTCATGGCCGGCCGTGAAATGCCCGCAGTCGCTTGTCCCTTGGATGTCGATGCTCTGGACCTCTTCCTGCTCCATGCGGATTCTAACCGTCCGCGCGCGGTCCGGGAAGATGTTGTTCAGGTCCTGCGGCTGCGGCGCGCCGGCCTGGTTGATCCCGTCGAAGCGCTGAGCATAACCGCCGGGGTATTGATAGATCTCCAGTTGGTCGTTGCCGCCCACCTGGAGCTTGTGCGTCACCTTGCCTACGGTCACGATGGGGATCGTCTTCTCTATGGCCTCCAGATTCTTGTCCGGAAGCTCGAAGCAATAGTCCCAAGCGGTGAATTCCCCCGAGCGGATCGTCTGGGTTTTCTCCCATCCGGTAACCCGCATGTCAGTTCGGTCCTCGCCGATGACTTCTTCGTAAATCACATGGCTCTGTCCGGGGACAGTCGGATGCTTGCCGGGCAAGTCCGTGACCACCATCTGATGACTGCCGTCGGAGTGCTTGAAGAAGTAATAGATCCCCTCTTCTTCCATAAGCCGGCTCGCGAAATCGAAGTCCGACTCGCCGTACTGTACGCAATAATCGCGCGGGAAATAGGTTGCGGCGAGCTCGTAAGTCACGTCCATCCCGGTGAGCACCACCTTCAGAATGTCCGGAACCGTAATATGTTGAAAAATCCGGCTCCGCACCTTCTTCGTCAGCAACCACAACTTGGGGGTCAGCGACGCCCGGTAATACACGAAGACCTCATCCCGCCGGCCCTCGCGAAACTGCTTCACCAGCGCGTTAAAGTAGCGTTTGTCGCCATTCAGCAGCCGCATCTCCAGAGTTACCGTTTGTCCCAGGATCTGGTCGAAGGGGATCTTGGTCTCTCGTTCCGCGAGCATCTCCATCTCGAAATCGAACAGCTGCGAGATACTTTCGTGGCCCCGGAAGGAGGTCACAAGGAGAACATCCTTGCCCAGCGGAGTGGTAAGGATCAGCGGTCTATCCTGTTGAGAATATCCTGGCATGCTATCGACTCCTCCAATTCGCGAACGCGCCAGTCAGCGGCAACGGCGCAGCCTCTTATGTTAACGCGGTTTTTTCGCATTTTGTGGTGCTTTTTAAAAATGCACAAGCAGGCGAAAAGTTGGCGAAAAGTTGGGGACAGCCTACTCTGTCCCAAGGCGGCGTCAGTGCCCGGCCAAAACTCGCTACCCCGACGCCGCGTGGACAGAGCGGGCTGTCCCCAATTTTTCCCGGTGAATTCGAGTTTATTGTAACTAGGCCGCGCAGCCTGTGGCGCACGCACTCGTGCGTGCCGCGTCGAGACTCATCTCGACGCCAGGCCTTTATGAGCCTCGCCCTCTTTAAGCCGCCTGCTGTTCCATCCGCCGGATGACCGCGGAAAAATCTTCCTCGAGGCCGACGGCTGCCTCGGCGGCATTGACAGCCGCCGCCTTTTCCGTCGCCGGCATCCATAACTCGGCCCGCTTCGCCGCGGCCAGGATCAGTCTAAAATCCTTGCGCATCAGTCGAATGGGAAATTGCGCCGTGTAGTCATTTTGTTTTGCGGTCGCCAGTTTCCCGGCGTGAGCCGGAGCCACCACCGCGGTCTTCGCCAGGGTGTCTAAAAGAACGTCGCGCGGAATCCCGAGTTTGGAGCCTAGCGCCACCGCCTCCGCGACCCCTTGCATGCCCAGCCCCAGCATCGTGTTCACCACCAGCTTCATGGCCACGCCGGAGCCGCTCGGGCCCATGTAAAACCACTGCTTGGCGATCGCCGCAAAAATCGAATCGGACGCTTCAAAGGCTTGCCGGTCGCCTCCTCCGAACAGCGTCAGAGCGCCCGCCTCGGCCGCCGGGGTGCTGCCGGAGACCGGTACGTCGAGTACTGAGATCCCCACCTCGCGCCCGGCTTGGAATAGCTTTTGCGAAGTTTCCGGTGCGACCGTGCTCATCTCGATAATCACCGTGCCCGGCTTGGCGGCACGCAGAACGCCGGCGGTTCCCAGGTAGATACTCTCGACCGCCGCCTTGTCGGTAACCGAGGACAGCACCACGTCGGCCTCGGCGGCCAGATGCCGCAGGTCCTGCGCGACCTGCGCGCCCATGACCGCCAGCTCTCTGGTCTTATTGCGGTCGCGGTTGAAAACAGTCACGGGAAATCCCGCGGTCAACAGACGCCGGGCGATCGGCGAACCAAGATGCCCGAGTCCAATGAATCCTAAACGAGTATTAAAAGTCATATTTTTATCTCCTTTCGGCATTTACCCCATCCACTGTGGATGCTGCGCCGTGCCGTCGAACTGCTGCGTGGTCTTGAATGGCTCGAATTCTCCCGTCATGGCCGCATCCTTGGTTTTGGCCAGCAGCGCCTCAACTTCCGCGCGCGTCAACGGCTGAAACGTCTGCGCGGCGTCGATGGCTTGATCGAGCATCGCCATGCTCTCACAACCGGTGATCACCACCGAGGTCGGCAGGTTCAGCGCGTAATGCAGACATTCCACCGGCTTCACGCGCCCGCTCTTCAGCAGGTTGCCGTCTCCCATCGATTTCATTCCCAATACGCCGATGCCCTGGTCCACCAGTCTCGGCAGCACCATTCGCTCGAAGCTGCGGAAGTGTGCGTCCATCAGGTTGAGCGGCATCTGGCAGGTATCGAAATGAAAATGGTGCTGCTCCGCTACGTCCAGCATCCTTAGATGGACCAGCGGGTCCTTGTGCCCGGTAAAACCGATGTAGCGAATCTTACCGGCTTTCTTCGCTTCCATCAGCGCCTCGATCGGCCCCTTGGCGGCAAAGAAACGGTCGGGATCTTCCAGGCGGATGTTTTCGTGATATTGGATGAGATCGATGTGGTCCGTCTCTAGACGCTCTAGAGATTCGTCGATTTGCCGCGCCGTCGAATCCTTGGTGCGCCCGTCGAACTTGGTCATCAGAAATACTTTCTGCCGGTATCCATCGCGCAGCGCGGCGCCCATTCGCTTTTCGCTCTCGCCGAGATAATAATCCCAGCAGTTGTCCATAAAGTTGATGCCGCGATCAACCGCGCTGCGCACGATGCGGATTGCCTCAGCGGGATCCTGCGGATGGCCGAGGTGATAACCGCCGAGTCCGATCGCCGATACTTTCTCTTTTGTTTTCCCGAGCGTTCGATAGAGCATTCTGCCTCCAATTATGGTCAAATAAGGCCTCATCGGCCGACACTTATGGTCATTTAAGGGCTATTAAGCGCGTGGAATCCCACCCTCCACCAAGCGCCTTGATCAATAATACGCTCGCGTCCAGGCGCCGCCGCATCAAATCGATCTCCGCGCGCTCATTCAACAAAGCGGCCGTTTGCCAGGTAACTACCTGTAAATACGTGTCCACGCCGCCCTCATAGCGCGTTTGAAACAGATCGAGCGACTGTTCTGCCGACGCCGTGGCGTCTTTCTGCTGCTGCGTTTCCGTTTCCAAAACACGCAAAGCGGCTAAGTTATCTTCAACTTGCTGAAATGCGGTGAGAGCGGTTTGGCGATAATTGGCGACCGCGGCATCGTAGTTTTCAAGAGCAATTTGGGAAGTCGCGCGGCGGCGTCCTCCGTCGAAAATGGTCTGTGCCAGTGTCGGCCCGACGGCCCACATGGCGCCGGGCCAGAAACCGCCCGCCACACCGCCCAGCGCGCTTAGGCTAACTTCAGGATAATAAGCGGCTTTTGCGATTCCGATCTGCTCGTTGGCGGCAGCCATCCGCCGTTCCTCGGCGGCGATGTCGGGACGGCGCTCCAGCAGTTGGGAGGGCACGGCGCCGGGAATATCGGGAATCGCGGCGGAAACTGCTGCAGGCGGTAAGGTCAGGTCGGCAGGCGGTTTGCCGGTCAGAATCGCGATGGCGTGTTCGTATTCGGCGCGCATCACGCCGACGTCGGTCTGTTGGACACGCGCGGTGTCGAGTTGCGTTCGGGCCTGCGTCACATCGGATTCCGGAGCAGCCCCGCCTTCGAAGCGATCTTGCGTTAATTGAAGAGCTTGCGTATAAGCTTTAATGGTTTCGTTGAGCAACTTGGTTTGCGCGTCGGCGCTCCTAAGTTCGAAATAATCAACTGCGAGTTCGGCGTGCAGACTGAGCCGGGCGTTTTCGAGATCCGCGGCGCTGGCTTGGGCCTGCTCGCGGGCCGAGGTGACGCCGCGGCGCAGGCGGCCCCAGAGGTCGAGCTCCCATCCTAAGTCGATAGGAAGACTGATGCTTCCCGGACCAGCTTGAACAGTTTGGCCACTCGCGGTTTGTCCTACGGTTTCATGCACCGCGGCGATCCCAGGCTCGGTGCCGATGGTGGGCTTGAGCTGCGCACGGCTAAACAGGATGGCGGCGCGGGCGGCGCGATAGTTTGCTTCAGCGGCTTTCAGTGTTTGATTCGCCGAGTCGACTTGAATTTCGAGCGCGTTGAGCTGCGGGTCCTGGAACATGGTCCACCAGTCGCCACGCAATGCCTGGTCGTTGGGTGTCGCGGTTTTCCAGCCATCGCCTTCTTTGAAGGCTGGGGCAATGGGAACGTCTGGCTTCACGTATTTCGGGCCGACCATGCAGCCGCCCAGGAGGAGCATCAAGGGGAATATGAGGTATTTCATAGCGTGTGTACCAAAGTTCCATTGGTTAACGAATCCGATGGATCGACAACTATCGAGTCTTTCACGGTCAGGCCGGAGAGGATTTCTACCGCGTTTCCGAAATCGTGGCCGATCGAGACCGGCATCAGCTGGATGCGGCCGTTGCGGACTACGCCGACGCGCAATCCTTCGGAGCGGAATAAAAGGGTGTTAGAGGGAATGGTGACCGAATGCGATGCACCCGGCGTTCGGAAGTGAACGAAGAGATATGCGCCCGGTAGCAGACGGCCGGTGGAATTGTCGACGTCCACTTCGACGTTCAGAGTGCGCGTGGTCTGGTCGATGGCGTTCGAGTTGCGCACGATGGTGCCGGTGAAGATCTGGCCTGGATAGGCATCCTGCGTAAGCGTGACCCTGGCTCCGTTCTGGACCGCCGCGGCGTCCACTTCCGGAACTGATGTGTATACGCGAAGCTGCTGGATGGAAGCCAGGTGAAAGAGCTCTTTGGATGCTCCCGCGTTAATTAACGCTCCGATATCGGTGTTGCGGGCGGTGATGACGCCGTCAAAAGGGGCTGTCACTTTTTCAAAATCCTGCAACTGCTTCAGACGGCGAACATTGGCCTCATTGGCGGCGACCATGGCTTGTTTGCCGACGAAATCGCTTTTCGCCTGATCGGCTTCCTGCATGGAAACGGCGCGTTTCGCGACCAGTTTCTGCCAGCGGTTGTTGGTGATGTCGGCGATTTCGAGCGTGGCTCGCGCGCTGTTCAGATCGGCCTCGGCCTGCTGGAGCTGCTGGTCCAGTTCCGGAGTTTCGATTTCCGCCAGCAATTGTCCTTGTTGCACGCGCGCGCCGATGTCGACATGCCATGCCTTGAGGTAACCGTTGGTGCGGGCGTAGATGGGCGTATCGGTGAACGCCTGCGCGTTGCCGGGCAGCACGATTTCCTGGGACGGAGAGCCGAGTGTGGGATGCACGACCGCGACCGATGGAATGGCCGCGGCGTCGGTCTGGGTAGTCAGAGCCGCTTCGGCGTCGACGCGCGATCCGATGCCGCGGTAGACGATCAGGCCGATCAATAGCGCCACTGCCGCGGTGAATGCGAAGATGCCTTTATTGTTTTTCATGATTCAAATTCCTCCCATGAATGAGCGCGAAGACCGACGGCACGAAGACCAGTGTGGCCACGGTTGCGCACAGTAATCCGCCGATGACAGCGCGTCCCAGAGGCGCATTCTGCTCGCCGCCATCCCCCAGGCCGAGGGCCATGGGAACCATGCCGATGATCATGGCAAGCGCGGTCATCAGGACGGGACGAAAACGCGTGGCGCCTGCCTGGAGAGCTGCGCGAACAGCGTCGCCATGTTCGGCGAGCTGCTGCTTGGCGAAAGAAACCACCAGAATGCTGTTGGCGGTGGCGACGCCCATGCACATGATGGCTCCCATCAAGGCGGGGACGCTCAGCGTGGTGCGGGTGACGAAGAGGAACAGAACGATGCCCGCGAGCGCCGCCGGCAGGGCCGTGACGATGATGAACGGATCCAGCCAGGACTGAAAATTCACGACGATCAGCAGGTAGACCAGCACGATGGCGAAGGCCAGTCCGGCCAGCAGCGCGACATAGGAGCTGCGCATGGTGTCGATCTGCCCGTGAAGCGACACGAAGGTTCCGCGCGGCAGGGAGCCTTTGCTCGCGTCGATAATTTTCTCTACATCGCGGCCAGCTGCGCCGAGGTCGCGGCCCTGCACCGCGCCGTAAATGTCGACCACGCGGCGGATGTTGTAGTGATTGACGACGGCCATTTCGTGATTTCTTTTGAGCGACGCGATATCAGCCAGAATTTCCTGTGTGGCCCCAGCACTCACGCCCGCGGTGCTGCGATTGATGGGAATATTCTGCAAGTCCGCGATGGCGTCCATCTTGTATTGGGGCGTCTGCGCGACCAGGTTATAGTTCACGGCGTTCTGCCAATTCAAAAAGAACATCGGCGTCACCTGGAAGCTGCCGGACAGAGTGTTCAGGACGCTGGTCGTCACATCGTGCTCCGTAAAACCGCCCTGCGACGCTTTGGTGCGGTCGACGGCGATGTCGAGCGTGGGGTAATCGAAGGGCTGCTGGACGCGAACGTCGGTTAATCCGGGAACGCGGCGAAGCTTGGCCAGCATGGCGTTGGCGAGTTCATAGCTCTTATTGACGTCGTTGCCTTCGAATTGAACGTCGAGCGGCGCGGGCAAACCGAAGTTCAGGATCTGCGTGGTGATGTCGGCGGGCAGAAAATAGAAGGTCGCTCCGGGGAAGGCTCGCGGCAGTTTGGTGCGCAGCGCGCGGACGTAATCGGCGGTTGGCCGGTGATTTTCCTTTAATGACACCATCACGTCGGCGTCGCCCGCGCCCAGCATGCCGTTGGTGAGGTGCTGGGTGTTCATGGTGCTGTAGGGCAGGCCGATGTTGTCCAGAATATTGTCCAGTTCGGAAGCTGGGATCTGACGGCGGATGAAGGTTTCGACCAGATCGCACAGCCTGGCCGTTTCTTCAATGCGGCGGCCGGAGGGAGCGCGCACGTGCAGAATGAATTGGCCGCTATCGGTGGCGGGGAAAAAATCCTGGCCCAGCCACGGGACGAGAAGGAAGGCGCACATGCAGGGCGCGAGGAAGAGGGGGATAAAAATGCGGCGATGCTCGACCAGTTGCTCCAGCGTGCGCTGGTAGGCGGCGCGGAGGCGTTCGAAGGCTCGGTTGAAGGATTGTTGAAAGAGGGTGAGAATGTTGTGCGAACCGGAGAGGTGGTTCTTGACGCGCAGAAGGTACATGGCGAGCGTGGGCACCAGCGTTCGGGACAAGATGTAGGACGCGAGCATCGCGAACACTACGGCTTCGGCCAAGGGGACGAACAGGTAGCGGGCTACGCCACTGAGAAAGAACATGGGCAGGAACACGATGCAGATGCACAGCGTCGAGACCAGGGCCGGGACGGAAATCTGCGAGGCGCCTTCGAGAATCGCGTCGCGCAGCTCGTGACCTTCTTCGAGAAAACGCTCGATATTTTCAATGGTCACGGTCGCGTCGTCGACCAGAATGCCGACCGCCAGAGCCAGCCCGCCGAGGGTCATGGTGTTGATGGTCTCGCCCAGAAAACTGAGTACGATTACCGAGGTGAGAATCGAAAGAGGAATGGAAACGGCGATGATCAGAGTGCTGCGCCAGCTGCCCAGGAACAGCAGAATCATCAGGCCGGTGAGGGCGGCGGCGATGACCGCTTCGCGAATGACGCCCGAAACCGCGGCGCGGACGAAAATCGACTGGTCGCCGAGCGGAACCATGCGCAGATCCGGCGGAGCGATGCTCGCCACGCGCGGCAGCAGGTTGCGAACGCCCTTTACGACATCGAGCGTGGAAGCGTTTCCGCTCTTCAGGACGGTGACGAGAACGCCGCGATGGCTGTCCTGACGCACGATGTTGGTCTGCACCTGAAAACTGTCGCTGACGCTGGCCAGATCGCGGAGATAAATGGTGGTGCCGGGCACCTGTTTGATGGGCAGATTGCCGAGCTGGTCGACGGTGCGCGGCGTACCGTTGGTGCGGACGTCGTACTCGCTCTCCCCGATCTTGATGGTGCCTGACGGCATCACGACATTCTGTAAGGAGACGGCGTTCAAAATATCGCCCGGCGCGATGCCCTTCGACTGCATCGCATTCTGATCCATGTTGATGGTGACCTGGCGTTGCTTGCCGCCATAAGGCGAGGGCACCACCGCGCCCGGAACCGTGACCAGCTGCGTGCGCACGGTGTTGGTGGCGATGTCGTTCAGCTCCTGCTCCGAGAGGTTCTTACCGGACAGGCCGATTTGAAGAATCGGCACCGATGACGCGCTGAAGTTAATAATCTGCGGCGGAAGGGTTCCCGGAGGAAGCTGGCGGACCAGGAATTGCGAAGCGGCGGTGATTTGCGCGTTGGCGGTATCGAGACTGGCGCCGGGCTGGAGGAAGATCTTGACCACCGACATGCCGTTGTAGGTGGTGGATTCAATGTGCTGAATGTTGTCGACCAGCGTGGTAAGCGACTTTTCGTAAGGCGTGGTCAGGCGCCCTTCCAGCTCCTCCGGATTGAGGCCGGTGTAGGTCCAGCCGACCGAGACGACGGGAATATTGATGTTGGGGAAAATATCGGTCGGCGTGCGGAGGATGACGACGGGGCTCAGCAGGATGATGAGCAGGGCAAGAACGATGAACGTATACGGGCGATTTAACGCAACTTTTACAATCCACATCGGCTGACCGCTCCTAGCTGGTCTCACAACTTTGGATGGGCGCGAGGCGATATGGACTCCTAGTTCGTTCCGGCAGCTAGCATCGGAAAAACCGATAGATATAAAATGGCCGGATGGAGCTGCGGCACCTTCGCTATTTCAAGGCGGTTGCGGAACAAGGTTCGTTTAGCGGGGCGGCGCGCGGGATTTATGTGTCGCAATCGGCGCTGAGCGAACAGATCGCCGACCTGGAAAGAGAGCTGGGCGTGCCATTGTTCGACCGGAGCGGGCGGAAGCTTCGCCTGACGGTGCACGGGGAGATTTTTCTACGGGAATCGAACAAGGTGCTGGAGGGGTCCGAGCGCGCGGTTGCGATGGCGCGCAGATCGTTCCGCGGAGAGGTGGGAACGCTGCGGATTGGATTTTTCGCCGCC
>JBEKOZ010000009.1:0-20701 GCA_049521275.1 Bryobacteraceae bacterium
GGTACGATGACGGCAACATCCTCGTACTTAATGCGCATTGCCTTGACCAAATCTTCGGCAATTTCACCAGAGCCACCCGGCGTCTCCAAGACCAGATCCAGTGCTGTAGTCGATAGAGATTTGAGGAATACTCTTGTTGATGTCGGCGGCGAAGGTGAGCACGTCTCTGCTACGCAGCTTCGACATCCTCTTGAGTTGGCGCTTCCGTTCTGCGGCCAACTCGTCAAAGTTGCCAGAGCTGAACCTCTCCAAGTATTCGCTGTAAATGCCCATTCAGTTGTATCGTGCTGTCGCCTTTAAAGAATCGTTGCAGGATTCGTAGCCGCACACAGCGATCTGTGACAAAAGCGCTTGTACCCGATCGTCACTACTGGCTGAGCGGGCCCTCGAATACCAGCCTTTGAGTATTTATCGATATGAATATCTCTACTAAACTCAGGGCAAGGGCACCATTGAGAAGCCGAGTTCTGATCTACTGGCGCACAATGCATTCGCTGTTAACCGTCGTCTCCGACATGTTTCAGAAAAGAAAGGTGTTAAACCCCACTATTGTCGCTCTGCTCGATGAGCGGGATCGCGGAGTAGTTCGAGAGTTATCCAGTTCGCGACGTTGGGAGGTGTCTTTTGCCAACGCTTGCCCCGAGGTACTTGCTCTGATCGGACAAACTAAAGCTCAGATGTTATTCATGGATAGAGACTTAGGCGGTTCGGATTGGAAAGAAACCATGTCCGCCTTCGCCTCGTCATCCAATAAAATATGCATCATGCTCGTCTCGAGGGTAGTTGATACGTACCTGTGGAATGAAGTCGTTCGCAACGGTGGATACGACGTGTTACCAAAACCTCTTCGAGCGGACGATGTTTCGAGAGCCGTCAGCCTCGCATTTTCTTATTGGAATAGCTCCGCAGGATCCTCGCCAACGGACAGAACCGCCGCTAAGAGATGATGCGTTTCCGAACGGCATACAGAAACAACTCGGCAATGCTGTGGAGATTGAGTTTGTCCTGCAGATTCCGGCGGTGTGTCTCCACCGTATGGGCACTAAGATTCAGAGCCCCGGCGATTTCCTTATTCGACTTGCCTTCGGCCAGCAACTGGAGGATCTCACGCTCACGCGAGGTCAGCAACTCATAGCTGTCCTCGATGCCACGTGTTCTGACGTCACGGATATAGTCTTCGACAAGCATTTTCGCGATTTCCCGGCTGAAAAACGTCTTTCCCTGATGGACTGTCATGATCGCTTCAATTAGGTCTTGTTCGGCGGAATCCTTGAGCAAGTAGCCTTTTGCTCCCGCTTTGAGAGCACGTAGAACGTACCCCTCATCCGAATGCATGCTCAGGATAATAATCGAAGTATTCGGCCGCTGGGAGACGATCCGTTGCGCCGCCTCGATCCCGTTTAGATTCGGCATAGTGATATCGAGCACAGCCACATCCGGACTCGTCGCTTCGGCCTGTTCGACTGCTTGTCTGCCATCGGCTGCTTCCGCCACGACCGTAAACTCCGGCTGGCTTTCAAGCAGCAGCTTGAGACCTTTTCGCATTACATTGTGATCATCAGCCAACAGGATGCGAATTTGTTGCATGTTTGTCCTCAAATTTTAGCGGCTGTCTTAGAACTTAAGAGGGGAAGGGCAACTCCACGGCTAATACCGTTCCGGTACCGGGAGTCGAGTGTACGGTGCAGTTCCCCCCCAATCGGGTCACACGTTCCTGGATTCCAAGTAAGCCAAGTCCTTTCAGCTGTTTACTATCAAAGCCGTCGCCATCGTCCTGGATCGATAGGGTCAGTCGGTCAGGCTGCTGCTGCACGCGGATGCGGACGCTACTCGCATGAGCATGAGTGGAAACGTTATGGAGAGCCTCTTGCACTACGCGATATATACACGTCTTGTACTCATCCGGAAAATCATCGGCGCCTAACTCGGCGGCCACGCTAACATCTAAGGAAGCGCGTTTAGAAACTTCACGAGCCTGCCACTTCAAGGCCGGAACCAAGCCAAGGTCGTCTAGCATGGAAGGCCTCAGAAGCAGCGCCATGTTACGAACCACGCGGATCGTTCCTTCCACTAAACTCTTGATCGTTTCGACACGCTCGCTTAAGTGCTCCTTAGATTTATTCGCGAGTCCGACCGACAGATTTCGCAGCTCGATCAGTACGGCTGAAAGCGACTGGCCCACCTCATCGTGCAATTCGCGGGAAAGCGCACGCCGTTCCAGCTCTTGGGCCTGGACCAATCGCGCAGATAAGCCCTTCAGCTCAGTCCGAGCCTCAGCCGCCTCTTCATACCGCGCGTGGACCTGCATCTCAAGTTTCAAAATTCGGTACATGCAGAGGGCGGCCAATCCCAGCCCGAGTGCCAGGGCCGCAACGAGAGTAATGACGAGACGGTTTCGAAATTTCAGGAGGAGGCCGACCACCTGGTCGTTTCCGGCGTTCAACTGCTGCTCATTGATCTTGGCGATCTGATCCGCAATCGCCAACATGTTCTGGCGGCGTGGGAATACTTGATCGCGAAGAAACGCATATCCGGAGCGCCGGCGTTCCGCTGTGTCCCACTGAAATATGGGTGTCAGAATCTCCCAATAGTCGGTCAGCGTCGCGCGCAACGCAGTGTAGTGCCGTCTCCCTGGGGGAGCCACTTCGTGGCCGTAAGATTCGAGCGCCGACTCCATTTGCTTGCGCACGCCTTCGAGTTCGATCCGGTACGTTTCGGCCCTCTCAAAGTCCGCCTCAAGCAGGTAATCTCGAACGTAAGTGCCCGAAACATATACGTCAGAGCGAATGTCGTTCAAAGCGTGGTTTTGAGAGAGATAATGGCGCCTGGTCTGATCGTCGCTCTGCCGAAACTGCTGAAGCGACCGCAGCGCGTCGAGCCCCGCGAGGGTCATGATGGCTATGAGACCGCCAAACCCGATCGCCAGAGCCATCCGCGAGCTTCTGAAAGATACCCGGCTCGAATCGGCTTGATCGGCATCTGATTCGTTCAGGTTGCTCATCATTGGCATCCGTTTCGCTCAATCGTAACCTAATCTGTTGCCGATCTAACCGAACTACCGGGTTTTTTGTCTAAAAATACCAACAATCCGGTATATCGGCACGGTCTTTTCCGTCGTATGTTATTGAAGTAGAGCAATCTTGCCATACCTTTGAAATTGGAAACGAATGACATCGCGCGAAGGTCTCTCGGACGTGGATCTTGAAAGGTTGCGTGCATTCGACACCTGTACCGTCTCAAACGCAATCGAAAGGCTAAACGTGCGTTTGCGAAATGAAGGATTCGTCTCCGGCGCGGTGCGCTGCCGGTTTCCGGATTTCCCGCCTATGGTCGGTTACGCGGCGACCGGACGCATTCGAACCGTGTCTCCCCCCATGAGCCACCGCTGTTACTATGACCGTATGGATTGGTGGAATTATGTGGCTTCTGTGCCCAAACCGAGAGTGATTGTAGTGCAAGACGCCGATCCGCAGCCGGGCTTGGGAGCGTTTGTGGGCGAAATGCACGCTGCCATTGGTGTGGCTCTCGACTGCGTAGGATGCGTCACCAACGGCGCGGCGCGCGATCTTCCGGCCATTAAAGCACTTAATTTTCAGTTATTTGCCGGTAAACTATCGGTATCTCACTCGTATGCGCACATTATTGATTTCAGTGAACCGATTGAGATTGGCGGGTTGAAGATCCGGTCTGGAGATCTTCTTCACGGCGACCGCCACGGCGTCCTCAATATTCCGCTAGAGATTGCAGCGAAGATACCGGAAGAGGCATCCAGAGTGCTTGCAGAGGAGCGGGAGTTGACCGAGTTTTGCCGTTCCTCGGAGTTCTCGTTGGAGGGACTGGAGAAGCGGCTGCGGCAAGCGCCAGGGAACTGCGATCTTCCATGGAGGCCTCGTTGAGGCCATTCAGAGCCGCCCAGATGGTTCTGATCGCCCTGGCGTTGGGCATCCTGGCCTCCTGCGGCAAGACAGAAAAAGTTGAGGCCAGGGATCCCGGCGCGACTGAGGTTTCCGTCGGCGTGGTCAAGATTGGGAGGAAGCCGCTAGGAAGGACCTTAACTGTGTCCTCCGAACTTGTTCCGTTCCAGGAGATCGACGTTTTCGCGAAGGAGTCCGGATATATTAAGGCCCTTCCGGTGGACTATGGAACCCACGTGCAGAAGGATCAACTGATCGCCACGCTCGAAATTCCCGAACTGCAGTCGCAATTGCGAGAGGACGATGCCGCCATCAAGAACGCGACCGAGCAGATCACACACGCCCAAAATGAATTGAGCCGCGTCGAGGCCCAGCACAAGGTGATGCAGCTACAGTTCGATCGATTAAACAGCGTGGCTAAGTCGAAGCCTGGACTGGTTGCCCAGCAGGAGGTGGATGCGTCAGAAGGCCAGGCTTTGGCGTCGGCCGCGCAAGTGGAAGCCTCACGATCGAATCTGCAATCGGCCCAAAGCGCGCTCGCCTCCGCCCAAGCGAAGCGGGAGAAGGACCAGGACCTATTCAATTATACGAAGATCACCGCGCCGTTCGCCGGCGTGATCACCCAGCGATTCGCCAATCTCGGAGCGTTGGTGCAAGCGGGCACCGGTTCCAGCACCCAGGCGATGCCGGTGGTGAGACTCTCTGAGGACGATCTTTTCCGGCTGGTGATTCCCGTGCCGGAGACTTACGTCAAATACATTCACATCGGCGATCCGGTCAGTGTCAAGGTCTCATCGCTGGACCGGACGTTCCCAGGAAAAATCGCGCGTTTTTCCGTCGATGTAAGGGAGGACACTCGTACGATGCACACCGAAGTCGATGTTCCGAACCCACAGCGCGTGCTGCTACCGGGGCTTTACGCAGACGCGACCATTCAACTGGAACACAGGCAGAATGCGTTGGCGGTACCCCTCCAAGCGGTGGACCACACGGCGACGGAGACCACGGTGGATGTCATTAACGCATCTAACAAGATCGAGATCCGTTCCGTTGTCCTCGGCATACAGACGGCCACCGATGCCGAAGTGCTTTCCGGATTACGAGAGGGTGACATCATCGTCGTCAGTGATCGGAGCAGTCTCAAAGCGGGCCAGCTAGTCCGGCCGAAAATGATAGAGATGATGCAGTATCAGAGTTCCGACGAACCGCACTAGCGCAGGAATCGTTCAATGCCAGGCTTTTCAATCCGCAACCCATATTTCATCATTGTGATTTGTCTGGCTCTGGCCGTCATCGGTATTAACGCTGGCACGCGGATGCCGGTGGATCTTTTCCCGCCCATTAACCTGCCGGTCGTGGTCGTGGCGACATTCTATAGCGGTATGCCGCCGCAGGATATCGAGGTCGATATTACCAATCCCCTGGAACGCTTCTTCACCCAGGCAAGCGGCATGGATCACATGGAGTCCCGCTCCTTGCTTGGCGTAAGCATTATCAAAGCGTTTTTTCAGCCCGGAACGGACGCAGATGCGGATGTGACGCAATTATCGAATCTCGCACTTGCGGATTTGAAACGCCTGCCGCCCGGCACATTGCCTCCGCTGGTACTGAAATCGGATGCCTCGAGTCTTCCCGTGTGCCTGGTTACAGTCAAGGGTGAAGGGCTTAACGAAACCCAGCTTCACGATCTGGCTCAGTTCCAGATACGGAATCAGATCGCCGTAGTCAAAGGTTCGGAAATTCCAGCAGTGTTCGGCGGCAAGTACCGCCAGGCGATGATTTACGTCGATCCCTACAAACTGCTGTCCCGGCAAATGAGCGTGATGGACGTGGTCGATGCTGTCAATAACAGCAATCTCATCCTGCCGGCGGGCGACGTCAAGATCGGCAACAGCGACTACTACGTCTATTCCAACAGCTTGGTGGAAAATGTCGAGGATTTAGACAGCGTACCCATAAAAACCGTGGGAACCAGGTGGGTCACGGTCGGAGACGTCGGCGAAGCCAAAGACGCCAGCCAATTGCAATACAACATCGTACGCATCGACGGGCAGAAGTCCGCGGATATTCCGATCATGAAATCGGGCGGCGATAGCAATACGATTCAGGTGGTGAACGACGTTCGGGCCTTGGTTAAGAAGCTGTTCGATCTTCCGAAACAGTTGAAGACCGATATCGTTTTCGATCAGTCGATCTTCGTGAAACAGGCGCTCAACACGGTCCTGCATGAGGGCGTGATCGGGCTGGTGTTAACCAGCATCATGATTCTGCTGTTCTTGGGAAGCATGAGGGCCACGGGTGCTGTTTTGCTGTCGATTCCGATTTCCGCGCTCGCGACCTTTGTCGTTCTCTTCATGATGGGAAGCACCATCAACACGATGATCCTGAGTGGTCTCGCGCTTGCCTTCTCCCGTGTTATCGACAACTCGGTAATCTCGCTCGAAAACATCTTCCGACATCTGGAAATGGGATCGACTCCAGCGATCGCCGCGGAACAGGGCGGCGCCGAGGTGAATCTGGCCGTATTGGCCGCGACGCTGGTCGACGTAGTCGACTTTTTTCCGGTAACCCTGCTGTTCGGCGTCAGCAAGTTTCTGTTTTCCGCACTCGCTCTGGCGTTTTGCCTGGCGCTGTTGGCATCCTACGTGGTCGCCATGACGGTGATTCCGCTGTTCTGTTCCCGTTTTCTTAAGGCGATGCCGGCCGGCCACGGCGAGGGACACTCGGAGGAACATGAGGATCTGTCATGGGGCGGGCGTTTCAACGCTTGGTTCAATCGCCAATTTAATACATTTCTCGATTTTTATGAACGCTTGGTCCGCCGCGCTCTGAAGGTTCCCGCTCTGACGGTAGCGCTGCTGTTCGGGGTCTTTGTCGCTAGTCTCGCTATCTATCCTCTGTTAGGCCGGGCTTTCTTTCCGCAGACCGATGCAGGTCAGTTTACCGTGAACGTCAAGGTTCCCACGGGAACGCGGATCGAAGTCACGAATGACTACGTGGCGAAAATAGAAGCCCTGATCCGCCACGACGTAGATTCGAAGGATCTCAAAATGATCCTGTCGAATATCGGCGTCGTGAACGATATCTCCTCCCTCTACACCACCAACGCCGGAATGTACATGGCCACTATACAGGTGGCTCTAAATGAAGGGCACGAAGGCAGCAGCTTCGTTTACATGGACCGAGTTAAGGCTGACATAGCGGCACAGTTTCCGGATGTCCGCACGTTTTTCCATAGCGGGTCCATGCAGGACGCCATCCTCAATCAGGGACAGCCCGCACCGATCGATGTGCAGGTCAACACCCGCGATCTCAAGCTGACCTATGCCACAGCCCAAGATCTCGCTCGCCGTATTCGTCAACTTCCCGGTGTCGACCAGATCTACATTCCGCAGGACATGAACTACCCGTCCGTCCGAATGGACATCGATCGGGTCCACGCCGGCGAACTGGGGCTCACGCAAAAGGATGTAGTCAACAACGTGATCACGGCGCTCAATTCCAATATCATGATTGCCCCCAACTATTGGGTCGACTATAAAACAGGAAACGATTACTTCCTGAGTGTGCAGTACGCCGAGCACGGGAAAGAGGCCATTCACAACTTGATTGATCTGAAACAGATTCCTCTGCGCGCTCCAAATGCAAAGGCTCCCACGACGCTGGATTCGGTCGTGAAACTGGTTAATCTTCAATCTCCGACTGAAATCGATCATTACCAGATCCAGCGCGTCGTAGATGTCTACGTTACTCCTTCAGGAGAGGACTTGGCTAAACTCCGGACCCGGATTTTGCAAACCATCGCGGAAGCCAAGTTGCCATCGAACATTCGCGTAACGCTTCGCGGCATGGTCAATAGTATGGACGAATCCTTCAAAAGCTTCGGACTCGGCTTTGGCATTTCGTTCATTCTTCTATTTCTCATCCTTGTGGCTCAGTTCAAGTCCTGGATTGATCCGTTCCTGATCATGCTGGCGATCCCGATGGGCTTCGTGGGCGTTCTTATTATTCTTCCTTTGACGCATACCACTCTTAACGTGATGTCCCTGATGGGAGTGCTGATGCTGATCGGCATTGCCGATTCCAATAGTATTTTAATTGTGGACTTCGCCCACAAGTTGGAAGAACAAGGCTTGTCGGTTGCCGATGCGGTAATTACGGCATGCCGGGTTCGCCTGCGGCCCATCCTCATGACCTCGCTGGCAACCATAATCGGGATGCTTCCTATGGCTATGAAGCTCGGTGAGGGCGGAGAACAGTACACTCCCATGGCCCGCGCTATTATCGGCGGCCTCACCACATCGGTGATTCTCACCGTGTTCATCGTCCCAGCCGCTTATCTTCTCGTTTACGGCAGAAAGGACCGAAATGCTACACAGAATCAATAGGCGCACTATCCTTCTCGCAGTGGTGGTCGCAAGCCGAGTTCTCGCGCAGACTCCGCCGAAGCTCACGCTACAAGAGGCAGTCGCGATCGCCTTACAAAACCATCCGCAGATCCAGGCTGCTCAGAACGAAGCGAATTTCGCGCATCAACAGATTGTCATCAATCGTTCAGCCTATTACCCGACGCTAACCGGTGAAATTACGGGATCGCAGGCCAACAATCTAGCGCGAATCGGCGCCGGCATACTGCCTGCCTCCCGCCTCTACGACCGGTTCGGACAGGGAGCTCTTTTCAGCCAACTGGTCACGGACTCCGGCCGCACGCCGAACCTTGTAGCCAGCGCCAAGTTGGGGGCGCAGGCATCCGCGCAGACACTGCTCGCCACACGCTATGACGTCGTGCTTCAGGTGAATCGTTCCTACTTCGACGTGCTTCACGCGCAGGCGGTGATCAAAACAGCCCAACAGACCATTGAAGCTCGGCAGACCCTTGCTGATCAGGTTACGGAGCTCGCGAAAAACAAGCTCAAATCGCAGCTCGATGTCAGTTTTGCCGACGTCAACGTCTCGGAGGCCAAGCTCCTGCTTATCAGAGCGCAGGAGGCACTCGATGGAGCGATTGCGGAACTGGGGCGCGCACTCGGCTCGGATCAGCCCGCGAATTATCAACTTGTCGAAGAGGCTGTTCCGACCGGGCCGCCGGGCAAGCCCGACGATCTGATCACGCAAGCCATTACCAACCGTCCCGAACTCGCCAGTCTTCGCTCTTCGCGCGATTCCGCTTACAAGTTTTTCGAAGCCGAAAAAGATCTGTCGCGCCCCACGGTGAGCATCGCCGCGGTAGGCGGATTTCTCCCTCTCATCAATACACCGGCGACGGCGCCTATCCCTGCTGAATACGAGGGCGTAGCCGCGAACGTCAGTATTCCCGTGTTCAACGGTCACTTGTTCTCGGCGCGGCGTGAAGCGGCGCACCAACGCGCCATGGAAGCGGACCAGCGCCTTCGTAATGAGCAGCAAGGCATCGCCCGCGATGTCCGGATCGCTTACGGGAGCGCAATCACGGCGTACCAGCGAATCGATGTCACTGCCCAATTTCTCCGGCAAGCCGCGCTCGCGCTCGATTTGGCCCGCGGCCGCTATCAGCTCGGTCTTTCCTCGATTGTTGAGCTGACGCAGGCGGAATTGAATCTGACGCAGGCCGAAATTGAAAACCTGAGCGCGAAGTACGATTATCAGAGCCAGTACGCGGTGCTGCAGTATACGATGGGCGCGCTGCGTTAACTTATGAGCCGCTTTCCTACTCCTTTGATTTTTCGCGAGGCGCAACGATTTCGCCAGGTTCGGGTCTGGGTCCTTACCGCCATCCTTCCCATCGGTGTGCTACTCCTGGCGATCTGGCAGGTCGGGCTCGGGCACCCATTTGGGAAAACTCCGATGTCGAACGCCAACATTGTGGGCTGGTCCATATTTCTCTGGATAATTTATCTCCGCCTTGTCACGGTGAAACTAGTGACGGAGGTTGGGCCGGGCCAGGTGCGGATTGCGCTGCGTGGTCTGTGGCGAAGTTCGCTGATTCAATTGACGAAAGTTCGGATGGTGGATGTCGTCCAATTTGATCCTCGCGACTGGGGTGGGCTTGGGATTCGCTCTAAAAAAGGTGGCCGTGCCTATATTGCAGGAGGAAACTGCGGAGTTCAACTTACGTTCGCAGATGGAAAAAAGGCCCTCATCGAATCACAGACGCCGAGTACCCTTGCGAGAGCAATTCGCGAGGCGATGGCGTGCCCGAGCTACTGATTGGGCTCCGGACAAGACGTACTCGATCCGCCTGGATCAAACTACCGGCTGTCAGGTATAGCTTAGTTTTTCGAATCGTCTTACAGTGGGCTAAAGGGATCAAATGGTGACAACAATGCGTGGAGTACTGAACCGACTTCGAGAACACGGCATCGAACTGCGACGCCACTTGGACACTTTTACATCAGAGAGTAGAGCAATCCTCGCAGTTACAAGCAAGTTCACCGTTAAATCTAGCCTTCGTGTTCTTTCACTTGAACAGGGCTGGCGAATCTTGTTTGCCGATTGCCTGGAAGAAGGGCTTCGCCTTCAACCTTGAAACAAGGTCTGGATTCTAGTTTACGATCGCAACCTGCCCGACGTCGAGTGGCGTTACGGTTTGTGCGTGCTTACATCGAATCGTGTACTGTCTCCGATTGTACTTTCCGATGTACTGAGTTGCCAGCTCCGGTCCGAGGTTCTGCAGTGCGGCGGCTACGACGTGGCGCGAAATCCCCTTGACCGCAAGTATTTCGCCGCCCTGGTGAATGGGGCGCTTGCGTTGGCGAGATCCATCGATTCTTCGGAGTTCTGAGCTGAGGGTATCGAAGTGGAGCCGTTCAAGCGAGACTGTGACTTAATACCTCCTTAACCTTCTGGAGCATATCGGTTGCGGAATAAGGCTTTGGAAAAACTGCGAAGCCTTGCAGTTCCACTCTGTTCGTTAGGCGGGTGTCATTGAGAAGACCTCCGAGCATAAGAACCTTCATGCCATGGCATCGCTCCTTCAAGTAAATGGCAGCATCGTGACCCGTCATGCTGCTCACATAGGCACGAGTTATCAATAGGTCGGGAGTGCACTCTTTCAACAAGTCGACCGCCTGTCCGAGGTCGGCTGCTGACAGGACGACATAACCTTCGCGCTCCAGTGTCTCCTGAAAAACAGAGCGTCCAATGGGATCCGAAACCAATAGCAGGATGGTCGTCCTGTTCGCGTTGTTGGTCGTCATAATCAACCCTTCTCTCGGCACCTGGACCTCTTCAGCGTGCGATCTGAATCTCCAGTGACTCGCCTAGGTCATTAAGGACCGAAAGGACGCGGCTGGGTTCTCCGAGATCACTCCATTTCAGCGCGGCGCAGTGGAGCACGGCGAGCTTTCTTGATTGAGCCGACAGGACATCCTTAGAAAAGCTGATGTCGGAGAGACCACCGTAAAGATTGCACAGCGCCAATGATTCGGACGCTGTTGTGAACGATAGCCGAATACGTTCAAACGCCTTCATCAGTCTCGGAACCGCACAGCGAATGAGGTGTAGAAACGCTTGCACATGGCCTACCATAATGAAGGTGTTCCACAGACAACCTCGGTCCATTAAGTCCGAAGCAAGCATTTCAGAGGGTTTTTCCCAGAAGCGACTGACCCGGTAAACGAAGTCGGACTCAAGGCCGCTCAAAGGGACGCCCGGTTCGATCCAACCGTAGTCCACTTCCGGGGTGTCAGGCGTAACTCCCAGCAGGACGATCATCTCGGGCCGAGATGCCGCCGCAAAAAAGGCCGACTCGACATGACTGGCAAAAGCCTCATCGTCTAAGAAATGATGATCTGAGGGAAAAAAGGCGACGAGGCTTTCTGGGTCTAGCTTGCGCAAATGTAACAGGCTGTAGAGAATAGCGGGTGCGGTTCCCTGGTTGGATGGCTGAATCAGTAATCGTGATCGTGGAATTCCCGCAACTTGATCGCGGTAGAAATGCTCATGCTTCCTGGTTAGAACCACCAGGGTTTGCGACGGCCGAATAGATTGGGAAACGCGGCGACGAGTCCGACCTAGGAGCGTTTCGTTACCCAGGATGGCGCAAAACTGCTTGGGCCGATCGTCGCCGGTGAGTGTTCGCGTGAGTGGGAGCAATCTCTGTCCATCGCCACCAGCCAGAATCATCCCCCACCGACGGCGACGCGAATCGATTCCGTTACTGCTCATTGAGTCTCCTTCAGCGTTTTGCGTCAAGGTTTTCGCTGCCTCAATTCATTCCATTTCTAATCCGCGGGCTGACTACGCAAAATGGGATTGCGAGAATAGCTGCCTCCGCAATCATGAAAAATAACCTCCACGCGAACCTTGACCGTGATCACATAGGATCTGGTGTTTTGCATAATTACGTCGGATCGTTTGAAGATCCAATGCGCTCCGGTGTTGCTCGGATCGAGTGTCCAATCAATTTGATGAAAAACGGCATCAACTCGTCCGAACTATGCGGGTTTCCCGAAGCGCATTGGATTTCGTCTCACCATCTCATCCTATAAAAATCTTGCAGGAAAGCCTATAGCAGCGCTTAAGTAGTTTTCACGGGTGCAAGGCAGTAGTTTCCTCAGCCCCGCTCGGAGCGGAGAGGCAGCGGCGCGCGGGAATCTTTACGGGATTTGAAGCCACCGGCCCTCCTGGCCCG
This sequence comes from Bryobacteraceae bacterium, assembly GCA_049521275.1. Lineage (GTDB taxonomy): Bacteria > Acidobacteriota > Terriglobia > Bryobacterales > Bryobacteraceae > Palsa-187. The sequence goes on from JBEKOZ010000009.1 coordinate 12,526, forward strand.
ACGTTGTCTGTAACCCAAGCACACAGTAATCCTTATCGTCTGTAAGTGCACTTCTTGCCGGTGCGGATCACCTGCACTCTGTGGCCCTTGATTTGTGTTTGGAGCCCCGAATAGCGACGAAGACGCACCTCAAATCACTGCACTCCGGCTTATGCGGCGTGGTCGCGACAAATACGATCCGTGACCGCGGCAATAGGCATAGGCGAACAGAAGCATGGGCAACACGTGCTCGCGCCGGAGGGGCCGAGTGAGTACATCGAAGCCTCCCCGCCGTGCGACCTCGTCGCTGGCAGGCGCGTCGCTGTCGCTAAGCAGAATCACACAGACCTCGCGGCGCATCTTCCTGAAGGCAGGGATCATATCGCGCCAACGGTCCGAGTGGTCATCGATATAGAACACGATGGGCACTGGGGAGTCCCGAACCACCTCGCTGATCTCAGACCCTCCCCCATCGACGACCACCCACCGCGTGCCGTCAAGAATCGCCTCCAGACAGTTCCGGTCGTCTGCATTCCCGTTTGCCAGAATGACTCCAAGTTTTAATACGCTCGTTTCCATCGATTTCCCATCCTAGAGCAGAGTGGCTCAGTGCCGATGTGGAGGATGAGGTATTCGGCGAGCCACCTCTGCTCCGGTCTTATGGTCAAGCACAACATAACCTAATTTCGCCTTGATGGGCCATACTCTGCGCATGGTATATTGTGGTGGTTTCGACCGGTATTCGAACCTGTCCGAACGGAAGCTGTGTCGCCCTTGTTGGTGAGTAATCAGTACCTGACTTTAGGTGCGTAATCTACTAACTACCCGGTATGTACGGGTCTGGTGGCCAGGTATAAACTGGATTCAACTTAACCCCCGTTAAGTAAGGACGGGCGCCTCCCACCCATGTTCCAACGCAAGGCGCCCGCCCGTCCAACCTCTGAGCGTAAGCGTTCGTAAGGCTTCTGCCTACCGCGTTTGAAGGACTTGTGCCGGAGCGAGAGATTTTCTGGGTCTCTCCGCTCGCTGACGAACCGGCATTTCTTGCTATTGGAGCCCTCCAACCATCTGTTTGCCCGTCGTCGATAAAGCTATTCGTTACCGGCCGTGGCTAGCCACTCCACTGTCATGGAGCCCATCACCGCTTCCCCCGCGAAATCCACCGACCTGCCGCATTAAACGTTCCAGATCATTGCGGAACTGCTTCCGGTGAACAGAGTGCCATCATAGCTACCGCGGTGGGAGTTCGCGGGCCTTCTGGCGCGCCTCGACCTCTTCGTCTGTCAGACGGGCGTCGTAAATCGATCGAGGTTCGATGGTCCGTGCGACGAGAGTAGCCGTAGCCACGGCCAACAATAACGGTACGATAAACGATCGGTCCCGGCTGGTCAGTTCCATCATGAGCACGACGGTCGAGATCGGACCTTGTGTGGTGGCCGCAAGAACCGCTGCAGCGCCCAACACGGCGAACAATCCGGGGGGCACACCGGGCCAGAACCAGGACCATGCATGCCCCAGTGCAGCACCGAGCAGTGCGCCTACGGTCAGGGAAGGTGTGAACAAACCGCCGGGCGCTCCGCAGCGCACGCACAATACGGTCGCGGCGGGCTTCAAAACAAGGAGCAATAGGACCAGAGCGGGGGCAACTTGGTTCGTGAACGCAAGCTCTGAAATGTCCTTACCGTTGCCGAGCAACTGCGGGAACCAGATCGAGACTACACCCAGCAGCCCCAATCCCACCAGCGGTGCCGCGAGCCGTCGCCAGCCCTGAGGTGGCTTATGGCGATCGGCCCAGGTGACAGCCCGAACATAGCCGACCGAAACGATCCCGGCTATCGGTCCGGCCACGAGGGCCCACACAACACTCGAAATGGAGCTCGGATAGGCCGGGATCAGATAGGTTGGAGCATCGGGTAGCGCCACCCAGGAGACCGCCGTGGCGACCACGGAAGCGAAGAGAGCAGGCAGCACGTACCGCAGTGCCAGCATCCCCCGCATTACTTCGAGGGCGAAGAGCGCGCCACCCAATGGCACACCGTAGGCCGCGCCCATCCCGGCTCCCGCGCCGCAGGCCACCAGAAGCCGGCGTTGTTCGTCGGACAAGCGCGCTTTATCTGAAAAGAAGTTAGCGATCACCGAGCCGGCTTGCTTCGGCGCACCCTCGCGGCCGAGGGACACGCCCATGCCAACGATGATCACAGACAGCAGGGCGCTGCCGAGCGTACGCAAAGCCGGCAGCCGACCGGCGTGGAACCAAATCGCCGCCGTAGTATCAATTCCGTTACCACTTGACAGGCCGGCCAGGATGATCTGCCCCGCGCCAGTCACCACGCCGGCGCCTAGCAGCACGAGAATGTGCCGCCACGCACCCGCATGCTCGGCCACGTCCAACAGGTTGGTGCCAGCTCCGCTCCACATAAGGTGCTGCACCAACTCCAACAGTCGCGTCAGCGCTGCCGCAGCCGCGCCGGTGCCGATCCCTGTGAGCAAGACCGCCGCCCAGAAAAGGGTGGCGCCTGGACGAGCAAGCGTGGAAGGTATAGCGTCGCCATCGGCTGCTCCCGGCAATTGAGACGGCATCAATGCCATTTATACCAGTTGACCAAGTCCGCCCGAAACCCAGAACGACCGGGTAGCCGCTCGGGCCAAAATCATGGGCGCCGTCCTGATCCACCCGCGCAGCCACTCAGACCGTGCTCAGGGAAAGAGAAGACTTCAGCTCGGCTTCGTGCACCCAGTACGGCGGACGACCGTAGTGAAAGTAGAGCCGGCTTTCGTACTCGCGGGTCATCGGCCTCGACAGGAGATACTCCGGGGCGCTTTCGATGGCTTCGCGCGAAAGGCCGACATCGACTTTGGAATCTGTCCAGCTCACCCGCTCAATCCATGCCGGTGAAACAAGCACCTTCTTGCCTGGCAACCAGTTCCTGGTTGCCACCTCGATGTAACGGATCGCCCACGCTTCATCGTCAACGACAAAGCCGTTCAAGTGACCAATCTCGCCATCCGTCGCTTCCACGTGATAACCAGTGACGGATTCGGCGCTGCGTAGATGTGAATCGGCGGATGCTCTCAAGATCTTTTTCTTCATCGCTGCCGCAGACCCATTTGTTGGAGCCGCTAAGTTCGACGGGTAGAACGTCGGGCCCCACAGATAGGGCCCACCCCAGTAGTAGTTGTACCCGTAATAATCGCAATAAGCGACCTCATGCTGACGAGAGACTGGAATGTGAGTATCGATGTCAGGGCTGTTCTCAACTTGCTTTTTCGTCAGCGCCACATCCAGGCGCTTGGATTGCCAGTCCACACGGACTACGGAGATCGGCGAGATGAGCACCTGCTTACCGCTCAGCCAGCCGCCCGTTTCAACTGTGAGGTAGCGGATGGCCCACGTCTCATCGTCGAAATAGAAATCCTCTACTGTTCCAAGTTCTCCATCGGTAGCGTGAATTGCAAGATTTTTGAAGAATGTAGCATTTGTTAGCATTGATTATTACTCTCCTGGGCGAGTCTCAGCGGCCTTCGATCGCGGCTATCGGGCGTTATTTTACAGCGGCTCCAACCGCTTCACCCGAATGCAACGTCACATGAATCGGCCGGGTGATTTCGAGAATGCCTCTCGCTTTCTCGACCTGCGCGGCCGTCCCGTGCACCATCAGCAGGAACTTGTCGGTCTTGAGGTCCATTTCGTACTGAACGACGCTATCCTTCGGAATACCGATGCTGTAGAGCCCGGCGCCGACGGCGCTCAACCCTCCGACGACCACAGCACCTTCGAGCGCCCCGACGATCCACGCAACCATAGGTCCGGCTACCAGTAGCGGTCCGATCCCCGGGATGACAAAGAAGGCGGATCCGAACAGCAATCCCCAGAAGCCTCCCCAAAAAGCACCAGTTTTGCCCCAATATTTCATCCGGTCGCCGGCATTGTAATATCCCACCGCGTGTTCATCTGTGTGGGTGTCCTTTCCAATAATGGACAACGTTTTCATGTCGATCCCGCCTTGCTGAAGTTTTTTGACGGCTTCCTCGGCCTCGACATGCGTGCCATAAATCGCTATCACTGAGTTTTGTTCAGACATATTGGTCTCCTTGTTATTTCCACTCCCCCGATGGATCAAGCACGTGCAAACCCAACCCTCTTTTCTGGACGAAGTACTGCTTCGGACCTGCATCGATCTGCCGATAAATGTGCAGAATCTGCCATTGCCCGCTGCAAAGCCTGCAGTTCCCTGACTGTGGTCGCGACGTGAAAGTCTTTCCGAAAAAGAGTCGCACGAAATACCGCCGATCTGGTTCTCCCGGCAACTTCGGACAAACTTTCGATTTGGTCCCAAATCGGCTCTCCCCTAATTCCTTTGGTACGGCGAGACGACAAGGGTCTTCAAGGTACTGCCGCAGTAGGAAATCTAGAATCAGAAGTGTAGATCGACAACCACAAACGGAGCGTGCCAACGGCAATCGCTTAGCGTCCACTTATGCGCTCCCAACTTCCGCTTCGGCACATTTCAATAATGGCCGGCGAAACAGTCCGTCTATGGCGAAGAAACAAATTTTTCGATGACGAATACAAAATGCTGCGAAGGGCGTTCGCCGGGAGGCGCCGGGCGGGTGAAGTTCATCCGCTTTACGGCGTCGACAGCCGCCTGGCTGTTGGGATCCGACGGCTGTAACGAGTGCGCCTCGACCAGTTGTCCCGATGGCGTGACGAGACCAAATACACAAACGGGCTGGGCCGTTCCGCCCGCCGCGAAGGGACGCTTTCCGGCAAGGCGCTCAAGCTTTTCCGCGCCCGCCATCGCGACGGCCGGTCCCCTGGCCTTCATTTCCTCGCTGGGGACAAAAAGTTTCGCGTCGGCCGAGGCGACCTCGGTCAGACTCTCGACGGTGATCTCCGATATGGTTTTGCCGGCTTCGGTGACAATCACTTTCTGAGGCAGCACGTGATCCCCAAGCTGCAAGCCGTCCGAGTACTCGTATGCGTAATAGCGCCCGGGGACTTGCGAATGCACCTGGAGCAACCCCGATTGGGGATCGATACACTCCTCGGTTTCCTCCCACTGCCGGCCCGGCGTCTCCGCCGCGATTCGGGAACCGGAGAGCAACACGCAGGTAAGTTGTGCGCCGTGGAAGATCGCAATCGACGTGCGGATCGACTCGCGCGCCACGTTCGCGGCGGACGGAATCGCGCCTAACAAAGCGACGCGGGCTTCCTGCAAGCGGAGTGGGATGACGCTGGCAGTTCCTTCTCCGTACGCCGTCCGGTTCGACAGGATCTGCGTCGTCGCGTATCCGGCCGCGGCTGTGGCGGTCCAGTGGAGTCCCTGGCGGGGATCGAACACATCCTCCATTCGCCACGCGCCGTCATAATCGGTTTGGCCGCCGGAGTTGACCGTAAAATTCACCTTGAGCTGATAGCCGCGGCCCGCGCTCTCCAAGGCGTAATTCTTTCGCGCACGCGCAAGAAGTTGCACTACCGCTAGCCGGCCGGCGGGCGTATCGACCGCCTGGATTGGGCCAGTGACGATTTCGAGCGGATCGCTCGGTATCGGCGCCATTTTGAGCGCGGCTTGGCCAAAGGTCGCGAGCGACACTCCACTGGTGGCGAGCCACAACATCCCTTTGGAGACCATCAAATCTGTCCTCCCGAACCGTTACCCGCCGGCTTAGGCGCAAATCGCAGCCGGGGTTGGTATGGCTTCACACCGGGCACGGGTCGAAAGGATCCGCCGCCCGAACCCCCGCCTCCGCCCGACCCACCGCCGCCACCTGTACCGCCGCCACCACCCGTACCACCGCCGCCGCCGCCCGTTCCACCCGCCGATCCACCGCCGCCTCCGCCCGTCCCGCCGGAACTACAGCCGGCAATCGCCGTGGGATTTGGCAGCGAAAACAACGCACCCGGTTGGGTCTCTATCCCGCTGACGATAGCCTGAATGGGGACGTCTCCCTGGCCAAGCCCTGGTGGAACAACGAAATTGATTTGATATAGACCAGCGCCTGACATTCCGACAAAACTGGGCTCGATGGAGACGTCATTGATGTAAAGAAAGAGCTGATTGTTGAGGGACGCGGCACCGGAGAAGGCCTTTCCGGCCGCGACGTTGGGAGTCGTTGGCCCGAACCCGACGCCAAAAACCTCAACGGTGTCGCCTGCCTCAGCGGCCATCGTCGGATAGCCAAAACAATTCCCGGTTGGGCCGAGGATGTCGTAGGTTCCTCCGCCGAACTCTCCCAAACCATTAGAACGGAGAATGATCGCAGCCACGTGCCTGGAGTCAATCAGGCTGAACGCCGGCGAAACCGGACTGAGCGTCACCGAAGCCGTGGCCATGCCCACCGAGGTGGTAACCGCCACCGTGACCTCTCCCGTCGTCGAGTCGTCGGGCGCCTGCAAATTGATCTGCCCGGGACTGACAAACTGGAGAAACGCAGTTTTGCCGTTGATCTCCACGCTGGTCCCGCCGAGCGAAATAGGAAAATCGCCGTTCCAGACCACGGTTCCGCCGGCGAGGTTGGTCCCGAATATCGAAACCCATTCGCCAGGCTGGATGGTGCTCACCGTGCTGTCATTCGGCACGACACCGCCGGGAGTAACGGATGGAAGCCCCTGGGTTGCATGGCCAATCTGCACGCCCGCGCCATTGAAAAATCGCGCTCGCGAATCCTGCCTGGCCGTGGCTAGCCTGACGGCGTTCATCAAAGGCGCGTTCCTGGAACTGGCGAATTGTTTGGCGGCGCGGACGCTGCGGGAGCGCTCCGCCCCGATGTCGCGGGTTCCGCTGCCGATGATGGCTGCCGAGGCGCCGGTCAGCATCGCCATGGCGGAGCCGGTAACCGCCGCGTACCTCTGCCAGTTCCCCGCGCTACGTTTCAGCGCCTCCCGCAGAGAGGAGGAACGGAGCGTTGCGAAGTAAGCCTCCAGACGATCGTTCAGGTCGGATTTTCGCGCAGGGCCCATGGTTGACCTATCTTCTTGCTCAGTTCCTGTCTGAAGTATATGCCCGCGGAACGCGCAGCGAATACCTTCGATCTGGTATTTTCCACAAGGCAGAATGGGTATTGTTCGAAGTTATGTTCCGTTATCAGCGATTGCCACGCCGTCAGATGAGTCTGATGATCTCGCCTTTCTCTTGGGCAAAGAATCTGTGCAATGCTCTTCCACCTTTGCCGTCGGAACATTCAGAGAAACCTCGCCTGTGATGGGTTTTACGAAACGATATGGTCGTCGCTGTGATCCACCCCATGAGGCACTTTTATGGATCTCATCGACATTCTGAGAGGCGAAGGCACGGGCATCACAAAAACCGGAAAAACCCAGGTTGAGTATGAGTTGCAAATCTATCAGCATCGGCTCACCGTTGGCAACGACCAGGCCGTTCCCGGATTAAAGGAAATCCACGGGTGGATTCGTCCAGTCTTCGGAAAAGACAAAGAGATGCTTACTCTTGAAATGAACGACGAAAGCATGCTCAATTTCTCCTTCTCGGATCGCAATGGAAGCATAACTGCGAATGGCGAGATAACAAGCGTCGCCTAATGCCTTTGTCTGAGCTCGTTGGGTCGCGCGTCTTCAAGTTGATGATCCGATCTCAGAAGGCGGGCAATCCGGCAGGGGAATTCTGTGCTCGACTGCGCGCTAAATGTCGAGAGGTGTATGAAATCCCTCAGAACTTATTGGCGAATGATCGCGGAGGGACGCGCCTGCAATAGTCGATTCCGTCGCCTGAACCATGTACATTCCTCAGACATATTCGGCTGCTCTATTGCTGATGCTAGTCAGTATGCTGTGTTGGGGCAGCTGGGCGAATACGCAGAAGATTGACAAAGCCTGGCGCTTCGAGCTGTTCTACTGGGACTACATGTGGGGGATTCTGCTGTGCTCCCTTTGTTTCGGTCTCACCGTGGGGCGGACGAACCCGGCCTCTCCGGTGAGTTTTTTTCACAATCTCGGCAGTGCAAGCCTTCGCTCTTTGGTGGAAGCGTTCATCGGCGGGATGGTTTTCAATCTGGGAAATCTGCTGCTCGTCGCCGCCATATCGGTCGCAGGAATGGCCGTGGCTTTTCCGGTGGGCGCCGGTTTGGCCCTGGTGATCGGCGCGATTCTCAACTATGTTGTCTTGCCGACCGGCAATCCCAGATTCCTCTTTGGCGGAGTTATGCTTATCTGCGCCGCTATCGCTGCCAATGCGCTGGC
>JBEKOZ010000010.1:0-20464 GCA_049521275.1 Bryobacteraceae bacterium
AAGGATTTGACCGACAATGTCAATTTCATGGCGGGCAACCTGACGAATCAGGTCCGAAACATCGCGGAAGTGACGACGGCCGTTGCCAAGGGCGATCTGTCGCGCAAAATCACAGTCGACGTGCGAGGTGAAATTCTGGAGCTGAAGAATACTATCAACACCATGGTCGATCAGCTCAATGCGTTCGCCTCGGAAGTAACCCGAGTGGCCCGCGAAGTAGGCACCGAGGGCAAGTTGGGTGGACAGGCAGACGTTAAGGGTGTCGGCGGCGTATGGAAGGACCTCACTGATAGCGTCAACTTCATGGGCGGCAACCTGACATCGCAGGTGCGCAACATCGCGCAAGTTACAACGGCTGTGGCGAAGGGTGATCTTTCGACAAAAATCACAGTCGATGCCCGAGGTGAAATTCTGGAGCTGAAGAACACCATTAACACCATGGTGGATCAGCTGCTCGGTGGCCAAGCTGACGTGCGTGGAGTCGCTGGAACATGGAAAGATCTCACGGACAGCGTCAACTATATGGCCAGCAACTTGACCAACCAGGTGCGGAATATCGCCGGCGTCACCACCGCGGTGGCCCGCGGCGATCTGACCACCAAGATTACCGTCGACGCGCGCGGTGAAATTCTAGCGCTCAAGAACACGATCAACACCATGGTCGATCAGCTCAGTTCCTTCGCATCCGAGGTCACGCGAGTAGCGCGCGAGGTCGGTACAGAAGGCAAACTCGGAGGACAGGCCGAGGTAAAAGGAGTCGCAGGCACATGGAAGGATTTGACCGACAATGTCAATTTCATGGCGGGCAACCTGACGAATCAGGTCCGAAACATCGCGGAAGTGACGACGGCCGTTGCCAAGGGCGATCTATCGAGAAAAATCACGGTGGATGTTCGCGGCGAAATTCTGGCGCTTAAAAATACAATCAACACCATGGTCGATCAGCTCAGCTCCTTCGCATCCGAGGTCACGCGCGTCGCTCGCGAGGTTGGAACGGAGGGAAAGCTGGGCGGCCAGGCCGAGGTGCGAGGAGTCGCGGGAACCTGGAAGGATCTTACCGACAGCGTCAATTCAATGGCAGGCAATCTCACGGCGCAAGTCCGCAACATCGCGCAGGTGACGACCGCCGTCGCGAACGGAAATCTGTCGCGAAAGATCACGGTGGACGTCCAGGGCGAAATTCTGGAGCTGAAGGACACGATCAATACGATGGTGGATCAGCTTAATTCCTTCGCCAGCGAAGTAACGCGAGTTGCGCGCGAGGTCGGCACCGATGGCAAGCTCGGCGGCCAGGCCGAAGTGAAGGGCGTTGCCGGCACCTGGAAGGATCTCACGGACAACGTAAACTTCATGGCGGCGAATCTAACCACCCAGGTGCGCGGTATCGCGAAGGTGGTTACGGCAGTGGCAAATGGTGACCTCAAGCGCAAGCTGATTCTCGAAACCAAAGGCGAGATCGCGGAATTGGCCGACACCATTAACGGCATGATCGACACCCTCGCCACGTTCGCAGACCAAGTGACGACTGTCGCCCGTGAAGTCGGCATTGAGGGTGCGCTCGGTGGCCAGGCGCGTGTGCCTGGCGCCGCCGGAATCTGGCGCGATCTGACCGATAACGTGAACCAGCTGGCCGCGAATCTGACGACCCAGGTTCGCGCGATTGCGGAGGTGGCTACTGCCGTGACCAAAGGGGATCTCACGCGATCGATCGCGGTGGAGGCGCTGGGCGAGGTCGCGGCCCTCAAAGACAACATCAACGAAATGATCGTGAATCTTGCGGCCACTACCCGCAAAAATAACGAACAGGACTGGCTGAAAACGAACATCGCGAAGTTCACGGGAATGATGCAGGGACAGCGCGACCTTCTCGCCGTCGCGCAGCTTCTTCTGTCGGAGCTGACGCCGTTGATCGGCGCACAGCATGGGACTTTTTACATCAGCGATACCGTGGACGAAACGCCAGTGCTGAAGCTGATGGCGGGCTACGCGGTAGACGATCGAGATGCGGTGCCGAAACTGCTCCGAATCGGTCAGGGGCTGGTAGGACAGTGCGCGAGAGAGAAACAGCGCATCCTCTCGACAAATGTTCCCGCCGGTTATGTGCGCATCAATTCCAGCCTGGGAAGCGGATCGCCGGTGAGCATCGTTGTGCTGCCGGTCCTGTTTGAGGGCGACGTAAGGGCTGCCATCGAACTCGCCTCCTTCGGCCAATTCAGCGACGTGCATTTGGCATTTCTCGACCAGCTCACGCAATCGATCGGCATTGTGCTGAACACCATCGCCGCAACCATGCGGACCGAGCAGCTCCTGCAGCAAAGCCAGGCGCTGGCCGAAGAGCTGCAAAGCCAGCAACTCCAATTGCAAACCACAAATGCCGAGCTCGAGGAAAAAGCGCAACTCCTGGCGGAGCAAAAGACCGAGGTCGAAACCAAAAACCTGGAAGTGGAGCAGGCCAAGAAGGCGCTGGAGGAAAAGGCCGAACAGCTGGCACTCACCTCGAAGTATAAGAGCGAGTTCCTGGCGAACATGAGCCACGAGCTTCGCACGCCGCTCAACAACCTGCTGATTCTGGCGCGGATGCTGTCTGAGAACTCCGATCGCAACCTGACTCCGAAACAGGTCAAGTTCGCGGAGACGATTCACACCTCTGGAACGGATCTCCTCGCGTTGATCAGCGACATTCTCGATCTCAGTAAGATCGAATCCGGAAAGATGGACGTCGAAGTCGGTGGAGTGCGTTTCACCGAACTGCAAGACTACTGCGCGAAGACATTCCGGCATGTGGCCGACGGCAAAGGGCTGGACTTTAGCATTGAACTTGGAGCCTCCTTGCAATCGGAGATTATCCATACGGATGCCAAGCGGCTGCAACAGGTGCTAAAGAACCTGCTCTCGAACGCACTCAAGTTCACCGAACACGGCTCGGTGAGGCTCACTCTCGACAAAGCGACCAGCGGGTGGAGTTCTCATCACATGATCTTGTCACGGGCGGCGTCCGTGATCGCCTTCTCGGTATCGGATACGGGCATCGGGATTCAAAGCGACAAACAGCGCATCATATTTGAGGCGTTCCAACAGGCCGACGGTACCACCAGCCGTAAATACGGCGGCACCGGATTAGGTCTTTCGATCAGCCGCGAACTCGCACGCCTGCTGGGAGGCGAAATTCGACTCCAGAGCACTCCGGGTGCTGGAAGCACGTTTACGCTCTACCTTCCGCAGACTTATATCGCGCATGTTCAGCCGCTCAGAAGCGAATTGCTCAAAACGACCCCCATCGACCTCGAAGAGGCCGAGGCGCTCACGGTCAGTGAGGAGGTGGACATGATTCTCGCGCCCGCGCCGGGAACAGATCAGGAAATGGTAGAAGATCTCGTGCTCGACGACGATCGCACTGTGATTCAACCGGGGGACTCCGTATTGCTGATTGTCGAAGACGACAGAACGTTCGCGCGGATACTGGTCGATCTCGCGCATGAGCGCGGGCTCAAAGCTCTGGTCGCGTTGCGAGGCAGCAGCGCGATGTCTCTGGCGCGTGAGTTCCGGCCTGGCGCAATTACTTTGGACGTCGGCCTTCCCGACATGGCTGGCTGGACCATTCTCGACCGGCTGAAGCACGATCCCGCCACTCGCCATATTCCCGTCCACATCATCTCGGGAGACGAGAATCGTAAGCGCGGTATTGCGCTCGGTGCGATGACCTACCTCGAAAAGGCAGTCGTGGGCGATTCGCTGGCGGACGAGTTCGCGACAATCGTGCAGTCTGTTCAAAAGCGCGTGAAGAACATCCTGCTCGTTTGCGGACAACCCACCGACGCCGAGGCCCTTGCGGAAGTTTTGCGAGCGCCCGATGTGAAAATCGCCATTGCCTGCTCGGGTGCCGAGGCACTGGCTCATCTGCGGGACTCGGCCATAGACGGCATCGTAGTCCTCCGGGAGACAAAGGACGTTGAGCCGTTACAACTCATCGCGAGTATTCAAGGCAGTCTCGGCACCATGGTCCCGCCCATCATTTGGCAAACGTCGCGCGATTTGACTTCACACGAAGAAGCGCTGCTCCGCGATCTAAACCGTGCGGGTGTCGTCAGACTCGTAAAAAGCCAAGAACGTGTGCTCGACGAGTCCGTGCTTCTGCTGCACCGCGCGGAAAGCGAACTTCGGCCCGATCAAATCCAAATGCTGGAGCGTCTGCGCCAAATTGATCTCACGTTGTCTGGTCAGACCGTTCTCATCGTCGATGACGATGTTCGCAATATTTTCGCCCTAACGAGTCTGCTCGAAGATCATCGTCTTAATGTTCTGCACGCTGAAAACGGGCGTGCGGCCATCGAATTACTAGAACGTACGCCCGAAATCTCCGTCGTTCTCATGGACATTATGATGCCTGAAATGGATGGTTACGAGACCATGAGAGCCATCCGCCAGTTGCCGCGTTTCAAATCGCTTCCGATTATCGCACTCACGGCAAAGGCGATGAAGGGCGATCGTGCCAAGTGTATTGAGGCAGGCGCGTCCGACTACGTGACTAAACCCGTCGATCTGGACCAGCTGTTTTCGGTTCTTCGCGTCTCCGTCAGCGAGGAGCAGGGGCATGTGCCTCTGGCCGCTTCGCGATAGGGTAATATGATTTCATTCAGGAGCATTTAAATGGCAGCGGCGAAGGGATTTGGAAACCCCGAACCCACCCCTCATGCGGAAAAGATCCTTCTGGTGGACGATTCCGCAGAGAATCTGATCTCGCTCGAAGCGGCGCTTGAAGGACTTGGGCAAGCAGTGGTTACGGCTCGCTCCGGCAAGGAGGCGTTGCGTCATCTGCTCGATTCCGATTTCGCAGCCATACTTCTGGACGTAAAGATGCCCGAAATGGATGGCTTTCAAACGGCCGAGTTGATTCGGGCGCGCAAGCGTTCTCGCCACACACCGATTCTGTTTCTCACCGCTTACAAAAGTGACGAACATTTGTTTCGTGGTTATGACATGGGTGCGGTGGATTTTCTTTTTAAACCCATCGTGCCGGAGATCCTACGGTCGAAGGTGAGCGTATTCGTCGATCTTAGCCGCCATTCGGCACTTTTGCAGCGTCAGACAGCAGTACTGACCAAGGCAGAGCAGAGGTTCCGATCACTGCTGGAGGCGGCTCCGGATGCGATCATTATCAGCTCAGAAGCAGGACGGATCAACCTTGTTAATTCGCAAGCGGAGATTCTAACGGGGTACCCTCGCGAGGAACTCATCGGCTCGGATATTCGTCAGTTCGTTCCCGACTGGTGCGTCGATTCGCTTTCGAATAGCAGGGTGGCCGACGCGCATTCTATCGGGCTTCCCAATGAACGCTCGATGCGGCCTAAAAACTCCGCAGCATTTCCCGTCGAGATCAATCTTAAGCCTCTCCAGACAGAGGATGGCCTGCTGGTTATTTCGGCGATACGGGACATTACCGATCGAAAACGCGTAGAAAACGAGATCCGTGAGTTGAATACACGGCTTGAGCAACGTGTTGCCGAGAGAACCTGCGAACTTCAGGAATCGAATGAAGCTCTACGACTATCTAACGACGACCTGAATCAGTTTGCTTATGCAGCCGGCCATGATCTCCAGGAGCCGCTTAGGATGGTCGCGCTCTATAGCCAAATGCTTCAGGAAAGCTATGCCGGGAAACTCGACGAGGAAGCTAATCAATATATCTCCTTCATTGTGGGCGGCGCTACGCGCATGGAAAGACTGCTCAAGGATCTTCTAGCGTATTCGCAGGCCGGTTCGCTCGCTAGCCCGAGCGCTCCCGTCGATTGCGAAGCAATCGTGAAGCAGGTTCTTTTAAACCTCCACGTCTCGATCGATGAAAACAGGGCATCGGTCCGCTGGCGCAACCTGCCCATGGTTCAGGCGGATCCGGTCCGGGTAGTTCAGCTGTTTCAGAACCTCATCGGAAACGCAATCAAATACCGAAGAGAGGATGCGCCTTCGATTGAAATCACCGCCGAGCGCCGCGATGGGGTTTGGCTGTTCGCGGTCGAGGATAATGGCCTCGGAATCCCATTTGAATACTCGCAACAGGTGTTCGGCGTCTTCAAGCGGCTCCACGGGAATGCGTATCCGGGGACAGGCATCGGACTCGCTATTTGTCAAAGGATAATCGAGACCTATGGCGGTCGGATCTGGGTTGAATCCGTCCCGGGAAAGGGCTCCAAATTTTGCTTTACGTTGCCTGCCGCGGAGCATAGCTCGGCGCCTTTACTGGCAAACCAACAGCAGGCCTCCAGCTCTTAAGAGTCATCCCGAATGGCGGGTGGTTCGGCGACAACCGCGTCTCTGACCGCGGCTTTAACGGCGTGCTTCACCGCATCTTTTATACTGTCCTCAAGCTCTTCGGGGTTCAGTGCAAACTCCACGCTCTTGCCGCCCATTTCCTGAATCGCTGTCTCGATCATCGGTGTCACTGACCCCATGTCTTTGACGACGGCTTTTGCCACCTTCTTCGCCATCTTGCTCGTCGGGGTTTGCTCGGTTTTGTCATTCAGCTTCGCGGTCTCGGCAAGTTTCCAATCGTTTAGAAATGTGCTGGCAAGGCTGTTCACCACCGCTGGGTCGTCGAATATCATGCCTACCTCGCGGCGCCGGTCGAGTTCCACGGTTCGCAGGCTCTGACTGCCGATGAAGGCGTGGGTGCGATCGCGGAGAATCATTCTCGTATGCAGCCGCATATCGTGCAGCTTGCATACTTCGAGCCCCGCGGATCGGCGCGTCAAATGGCCGAGGATCTTCACCTCGACGCCATGCTTACTCCGTTCATCGAGGGCGCGGATCATGGCGGGATCGCTGACGCAAGGATCGTAAAGGTAGAGTTCCTTTTTCGCTTCTCCTATGAATACTCCCAACTCGCGGCGCGCATTGGCGGGACTGACGATCAGCCAGTCGAGACCCGCGGTATAGGTCTGCCGCTTCAGGTCCGTCTCGAACAACTTGGCAGCTTCCTCAACGACGCTCTGGTTCGTCGTGACGACACCGAAACTGCGACTCTGTTCGATATCCAGGTAAGTGAAGTTGAACGCCAACAGAAACAATTCACGGCCGTCGATGACCAGGTATTTTGCGTGATACCGCACCAGATCGTCGGCGGTGCGCGCCACGGTGACTCCCGCTGCGAGGAGCCGCGCCTCCAGGTCGCGCAGGCGTTTTTCACCTCCGCGATTGGTGTACGCGATCAAGGCACGCACCTGGACACCGCGATTGATCGCGTTGATCATCGCCCGCTCCACTTCTTTCCGGTCGAAGCGAAAGATCGCAACATCCACGGTTCTCGTGGCGGAATTGATGGCATCGACCAAAGGGTTCACGCCAGCCCCAGGTTGAGTTAACAGTCTCACGTACGTTTCTCTTGCAAGCTGATGGCAACTGGCATTGCTCGTGCCTTTACATTTGCTCGTATGGGGTCCTCCGACCGAAGGGACGATACTTAAATGCCGCATGTTTTCAGTAAGATGACGCTTTCAACGGCCTTCCTTAGCGTGATGCTGACCACAGCGGCCGCACCAGCGGACAAGGACAAAATTGCCGATCCGGGTGTGAAAAGTGCGCAAGGAACGCTGTGGACAGACCCCGCAGATATACAAACGCGGAATTTATTTTATGGTCCCGGAGGAAAAGAGCATCAGCCGGGAACCCAATTTTCCTTCGTCGACGAGGATATGGATGGCACCAATCCCAAATACAACGTGAAGGATTCGGGCGGCGTGAAATGGAAGATCAAGCTGGGCGCCGAGGCGGGACCGGAGACCGCGGCGACGCGTCTGGTGTGGGCGGTGGGGTATTTCGTCAATGAGGATTACTTCGTTCCCGATCTGCATGTAACCGATTTACCGGGGCATCTGCATCGGGGAGGGAACTTGATCGGTCAGGACGGCGAGATGCGGAACGCCCGGCTGAAGAGGCATCTGAAGGGGGAAGAAAAGGTCGGGATTTGGTCATGGCGCGACGATCCGTTCGCGCGAAGCCGCGAATGGAACGGGCTGCGGGTCATGATGGCGCTGATTAACAACTGGGATTTGAAGGACGACAATAATGAAATTTACGAGGACGGGCCCGAACGTGTTTATCTTGTAAAAGATCTGGGTGCGAGCTTTGGGACGACTGGTTATAATCCACGGCAGGCGACGTCGAAAGGCAACTTAAACAATTACCAGCACTCGCACTTCATCACCAAGACTACCAACGAGTACGTCGATTTCGCCGTACCGTCGCGTCCGGCGATTTTTGTAGTTTTCAATCCCAAGGAGTTTTTTCCGCGCATGAAGATGCGCTGGATCGGGAAGCGTGTTCCGCGAAGCGACGCACGCTGGATGGGACAAATGCTGGCGAAGCTGTCGCCCTCGCAGATTCGCGATGCCTTCCGCGCGGCCGGCTATTCCGCGGAGGATGCGGACCGGTTTGCCAGGGTTGTGGAGCAGAGGATTGGTGAACTAACCGCTCTTTGAGGCCACCTCTTCCGCTGCCGCCTGAAACTGGATTCGGTGCAACTCCGCGTAGAGGCCTCCTCCGTTGATAAGGTCCTCGTGCGTTCCGCTTTCAGCGATGGTCCCGTCATTGACTACATAGATCTTATTCGCCCGTTGGATCGTCGCGAGACGATGCGCGATTACAATGGAAGTCTTTCCCGCCATCAGGCGATCGAGTGCCTCGAAGACCAGTTGTTCGGAAGTCGCATCGAGACCGGAACTCGGCTCGTCGAGGATCAGGATGGGGGTGTTACGGATGACGGCGCGCGCGATCGCAATGCGCTGGCGCTGACCGCCGGAAAGAGTGACGCCGCGTTCACCGATCATGGTGTCGTAGCCTTCGGCCATCTTTTCAATGAACTCATGGGCATTGGCAAGTTTCGCGGCTTCGAGAATTTCCCGGCGGTTCGCGCCTGGCTTTCCGTAGGCGATGTTGCGCCACACGCTGGCGTGGAACAGAACCGTTTCCTGTAACACGAAGCTGACCTGATCGCGCACGGATTTCTGCTGCAGGCGCCGGATGTCGGTTCCATCGATTTTTACGATGCCCGATTCGGGGTCATAAAAGCGAGGGATCAGGCCGATAATCGTGCTTTTTCCAGCCCCCGTCGGTCCGACAAGCGCGGCCACCGTGCCGGCCTCGATTTTGAAACTGACGTCCTTGAGGACGGGCTGCTTCGGCTCGTAGCCAAAGGTGACATGGTCGAATTCGATCTCGCCTCTGAGTTTCAGAGCGCGGCGCGATCCGGGCAGATCCTTAACTTCGCGTTCCGATTTGAGAACCTCCTGGATACGTTCATAAGCGACCGATGCTTTGGCGTAGGTATCGGTCATTTTCGAAAGATCCTGCATCGGCTTATACATCTTGCCCAAGTACCAGATGAAGACGATGAGAGAGCCCGCGTCGAGCGCGCCCGCGAGCGCCATGCGCGCGCCAAACCAAAGCACCAGGCTGGTACCGATGCCCACGATGATCCCCACCAACGGAGCCAATCTGGATTTGAGCGCTCGCGCGCGCAAGGCGATCTCGACGCTTTCGAGGCTTTGCTCCTCCAGACGCTGTTGTTCGTAGTCTTCGCGCGCAAATGCCTTGACGACACGGATGGACGTCAGGACTTCCTGCACGATGGAGACGATTTGCCCTTCCTTTTTCCGCACCTCGCGCGTCGATTTGCGGATCAGCCGTGTATAGCGGAAAACCACCAGAAACAGCACCGGCGCGATGGAGAGCGCAATCAGCGTGAACCGCCAGTTCATGCAGAACATGATGACCACCATGCCAACCAGGGTCATCAGATCGATCAAAACGCTCAGCAAGCCGGAGGTGACAAAACTTTGAACCGTGTCGATATCGCTGGTGACGCGGCTGATCAAATCGCCTGTCTGGCTCTCATCGTGAAAGGATAAAGAAAGACGCTGGATGTGGGCATAAAGAGTGCGCCGCAGGTCGTGCATCACCCATTGGCCTACCGTGGTGGTAGAGGACTTCTCGAAATAAGAACAGATTGCTCCGAAAACGGCAATCACCAGCGCGCCGATCGCGGCGATCTTAAGGATTTCGAGCTTGTCGGCGCCCGCCATCGAATGGACCAGGTTGTTCAACCAGCCGGTGTCTTGCTTGGGCTTCAAAATGTCGTCGAAGACAATTTTCAAAGGCCACGGCCCCAGCAAATCCGCGATCCCCTCCCCGATCGCGGCGAAAAAAGCGATCAGCAGAGTCCCCGTGTACGGTTTTAAGAGCTTCAGGATGGTTAAGTGAGGGCGATTGTCGGACTCCACGTCTGACTCCACAATGATGAGAGTCCCTGTGCGAACTTTCTGTTACGGAATGAGTGCCACCGGGATCTACTGATGTGCGGATCCTGGTGACTGCCATTGTTTTCGGTTCGTGCCTTCGCGCACAGGACAATGGGAATCTGCAGACAATGGCCTTGCAGGACTTCGAAAAACGTATCCGCGACTATGTGAGCCTGGAGAAGAGCCTCGCCAAGGGCCTTTCCGCGACGAAGCCGACCACCGAACCTCAGGTCATCCTCGATCGTCAGGGCGAACTCGCTCGTAAGATCCGCGAGACGCGCAGCCAAGCCCAACAGGGCGCCATCTTTACGCCGGAAATCTCCAAGGAATTTCGGAGGCTTCTCGGATTAGCGATGTCAGGTCAAAACGATGCGCATATTAAGAAGAGCCTGGAGCGCGCAGAGCCGGTCCGGTTGACCCTGCATGTGAATGAGGCATATCCGGCAAAGATCCCCCTGCAATCCACACCGCCCTCGATCCTGCTGAACCTGCCTCGCCTGCCTCCGGAATTGGAGTATCGGATCGTCGGCCACACGCTGACTCTCCGCGATGCGGTGGCGAACATCGTCGTCGATCTGATGCCCGACGCACTTCCCTGACCTCATGAGAAGATCCGTATTCTTACTTCTGCTGTTCCGCGGCATCGCCGCCGCGGCCAAGGCGCTCCGGTCCGGAGCGGATCAACAGATCGTCGCGCCGGCGCTCAAGCTGCCGGTGACGCCGAATTCCGTGCGTTTTGCCATCATCGGCGACAGCGGAACGGGCGAACGGCCGCAGTTCGAAGTGGCCAGGCAGATGGAGATGATCCACAAGGATTTTCCATTCGATTTCGTTTTGATGCTGGGCGATAACATATACGGATCGAAGACCGCGGAGGATTTCCGGAAGAAGTTTGAACATCCGTACGAGCCTCTGCTATCCGCGGGCGTGAAATTCTACGCCGCGCTCGGCAATCACGATCACACCTCGGAGCGGCTGTACAAACCGTTCAACATGGATGGCCAGCGCTACTACACCTTCAAGCACGGGAACGTTCAGTTCTTCGCGCTGGATAGCAACTACATGGACCCTGCGCAACTGGAGTGGCTCGGGCACCAGTTATCAAGCTCCGGAGCGATGTGGAAGATCTGCTTCTTTCATCACCCTTTGTATTCGCACGGAAAATTCCATGGGTCCGACCTCGACCTCCGCGCCCGTTTGGAACCGCTGCTGGTGCAATATAAAGTCGACGTGGTTTTGAACGGCCATGAGCACGTTTACGAACGAGTGAAACCGCAACAGGGGATTTATTATTTCGTGCTGGGCAACTCCGGCGAGCTCCGGCTGCACAATCTGAATCCTTCCCCGGACACAGAGAAGGGCTTCGATACCGATCGAACATTCGGATTGATCGAAATCGCGGGCGATCAGTTCAATTTCCAGATCATCGCACGCAGCGGTGCAACAGTGGATTCAGGGGTTCTGCAAAAACTCGCCAGATAGCGCCCGCGCGTCGGGCCGCAGCGATTGTCTCGCTATCAGCGATGGGTAAGTGGCTTATTTGCAACATTCTCTCCGTGCGGTTTGGGTCTTCGCCAAAGGGCAATTGACGAGTTCCTGCATCTCTGGCGTGACCTGGGTCGCCCGAGCTCGTAATCGAAGAAAAACGCTAGCGATTAATCCGACGCTGCGACCACTAGGGTTAAGATGGCTCTCTTCCGTACACGCTCGGCGGCGATCTTCGGCATTGATGCGCACCTGATCGACGTCGAGGTGGATATGTATCCCGGCGCCAACCGCGATTTCATCACCGTCGGCATGCCGGACACGGCCGTGCGCGAGAGCCGGGAACGAATTAAGAGCGCGTTGATGAACTCCGGTTTCGGATATCCGAACAAGAGCGTGACCATCAACCTGGCGCCCGCCAACATAAGGAAAGAAGGCGCGGGATTCGACCTGCCGATGGCGCTGGGGATTCTCGGCGCGATGAACGTGGTCGGGCCGGCGGAGGAGCATCTGTTTGTCGGCGAGTTGTCACTGGACGGGGCGATCCGGCCGGTGCGCGGAGCGCTGTCGATTGCGGCGTGCGCGCGGCGAAAGGGAATCAAGAACCTGTTGGTCCCGGCGGATAATGCGGCAGAGGCGGCGGTCGCGGATGGAGTCCGCGTGTTTGGGATGCGGCACCTGTGCGAAGTGGTCGCGTTTCTGCGCAAACCGGAAGGGTTCGAGCCCTACGCAGGCAGTGCGCCGCTGCCGGCGGCGGATCGGGCGGGAGCGCTGGACTTTCGCGACGTGCGCGGTCAGGTGACGGCGAAGCGCGCGATCGAGGTTGCCGCCGCTGGGAATCATAACCTGCTTCTGGTCGGGCCACCGGGGTCGGGCAAAACAATGTTGGCGAAGAGAATCTCCGGCATCCTGCCGCCGCTGTCGTTTGCGGAGGCACTGGAGACGACACAAGTGCACAGCGTCGCGGGGACGCTGCCGAAAGGCGTGGGGCTGCTCGAAGACCGGCCGTTCCGTTCGCCGCATCATTCGGTGTCGGACGCAGGATTGATCGGCGGAGGATCAGGCACGCCGCGGCCGGGTGAGGTGAGTCTGGCGCACAACGGGGTGCTGTTCCTGGACGAGTTGCCGGAGTTTCCACGCAACGTGCTGGAACAATTGCGGCAGCCGCTCGAAGAGGGAGCGGTCACCATCGCGCGCGCGAACATGACGCTCACCTTCCCGGCAAGATTCTTGATGATCGCTGCCATGAACCCGTGCAGCTGCGGCTTCTTCGGGGACCCCACTCGCGATTGCCGGTGCACGGGCGGGACGATCCAGCGCTATCTCGGAAAGATCAGCGGGCCGTTGCTCGACCGCATCGATCTGCATATCGAGGTTCCCGCGGTGCCCTATCAGGAACTGCGCAGCAAAGACGGCGGCGCGAGTTCCAGTGAAATGCGCGGCCGCGTCGCCGAGGCTCGCGCGATTCAACAGACGCGCGGGTTTAACAACTCAAATATCCCCGTGCAGGAGCTACGCAAATGGTGCGCGCTCGACGATGCGGGCGAGAGGACGCTGGAACTCGCGGTTCGCAAGATGGGTCTGTCGGCTCGCGCGCACGACCGGATTTTGAAGGTCGCGCGGACGGTGGCGGATCTGGACCACTCAGAACGCGTCAGCGCGAAGCATCTGGCGGAAGCGGTGCAGTACCGGAGTCTCGACCGGAATTACTGGCAATAGGAACGATCGTCCCTAGAGGGGTTTGAGCGCGTTCGATTCTTGTGAAGCTACCAGCCATCGGATTGACATTAAATCGTTTATCGGATTAGTCACGGGAACGGGTGATGCCATGACCGTCTCGCGTCTCCCGAGTGCAATCCCGCGGTATTCTCGATACTAAAGGCCCCCACCCGTTTTAAAAAAGCTGACAGAATCGTTGCGCCGACCAGCCCGGCACAGGGGGCGGGGCTGATGGCTTTCCGAATGGGAAGGCGCTTACAGCTTTTTGAATCCAGTCCTGGCAACAGGTGGAATCAATGGGTGAGACGGACTCGCCGGCTGTGCAGTGGCCAGCGTTGGACGCCACGCATTGCGCGTCGTGGTCGCCGAGTGGGTCGTCGTCGGAGCCGGCGTCGTGGTTGGAGGGGGCGTCGTGGTTGGAGGCGGTGTCGTGGTTGGAGGTGCGGTGGTCGTGATCGTGCTGCTCAAGGCCGGTCCCGCAACCGCGGCCGCCATCAGGAAGGTGCGGACCGTCGGAACGGCATAGCCACCCAAACCCAATATGCTCTGGACGAACCGCCGCCGGTCAGGCGTCACTTTGGAAAGAAGGTTATCGACGGATTCATCCATTTGAAAAAAATCCTCCTACAGTATGCGCCTCACCTGCTCTAGATAACTCTACCGCCCCAGGTTACCGAGCGTCAATAGCGCCCAGGAACTTTCTGGCCAGACGCCCGGGTAGAAATTGACACCTCCGCCCCAACCGCCCTATAGTGGGTGCCAGTGACAGCGGAAATCACTGACAGAGGCGGGCTGCGAAAAGCCGACGGTCTGGAATTTCACATCGTCGATGATCAGTGCCTCCTGTACCATCCAGACTCGGACAGGATCCACTACCTGAACCCCACCGCGGGCCTCGTATTCGAGCTTTGCGACGGAAACCACACGGCCGGCCAAATCGCCATTCTGGTCCAGGAAGCCTACGGACTGCCGGAGCTTCCGCTCGACGAGGTTCGCGGCTGTCTCGATCGCCTGCAGAAGATGGGAATCGCCGAGTAAAGGCTCTACTCCCGGAACGAACGCACCTCGCCGGGCAGAATGCTGGATTGCGTGGCGATCACGGGCGAGATCAGGAAGGCGGTATCGCTGAACTTCACGTTGTAAAACTTGTCGATCGCTTCGTGCTTCCGATTCCATATCGCTACATCCGCGGCGGTATCCGGCACGGACTCAAGAATCGCGTCGTAAGCCGAGTGGTGGTACGCGATGGCGTGCGTGCAGGTGATCCAACCCGGGATCACCAGGTTCTTGCACCCCGGAATTGCGCCAATCCGGCCCGCGGACCGGTATCCGCCCAGGTACAGCAGTTGCCACTCCCGCCCCGCGAGCTCGCGAAGGCCGAGCCGCAGCACATCGGCCGCATCGTCAGTAAATCGCGCGTCATCCTCGAAGACCAGCACGGTCTTTAATCCCTCCCGTTTGGCCTCCTCGATAATGCTGCGATGGGAAAGCGCACAGCCAATATGGTGGCTGAAAGGCGTTTCGATGGCGGAGAAGCGGCGCACCGCGAGCTCAATGCCAAGTTGGCGGAAACGGCGCTGCATCTCCACCCAACGGTCCTGCTGCCGGTCTAAGTTGATGCAGTAGATCGCATCGAAGAAATGGAACGGACCAGCCAGTTCCTTTTGCGCGGCCCGGACCAGTTCCCCGGCCGGCTCCTTGCCGATGAATTCCTCGAAGTGCTCGATCACGGGAGCCGGGTTCAGACCAAGCTCATCGTAGATCAGCAGGTAATTGCGAATACGGTCCGCCCAGTTCGGCCGGTAGGGGATGCCCAGGGGACGCTCGAAGCGATGCATCCAGCGGAGGAACGGCAGGCACAGATTCCGTCCGCCCGCGCGGCGAATCTTTTCGTGCACGTATCCCTCCTCTCCGCCGAACCCGGCCAGGCGCGGATTGAACCCGGGCCACGCGGCACGGCGGCAGGCGAATACGCCCAGCCCCTGCATGCCGATTTCGAAAGGCTCCGCGTCCGGGTCCGCGCCTTGTTCCTCCATGTCCCACTGTCCGTACATCCCATGCGCCCATCGTGGCTCGAAATGCGTGGCGAGCGCCTCCATCCCGTCGGAGATTAACGGCCCCTGCAGCAGGTCGTTGCTCCCGGGATGGCGCCTGCAATAGTCGGCCAGTTTCGCCAAACAGCCTGGCGGGAACAGCACGTGACAATCGATACACAGAACGAAGTCCCCGGAGGCCTCCCGGAACACCAGATCGCGCACCGCGGTGCCATGTCGGGATCGATACGGGATGTAACGGTAGTTCGGCACCCAATTTTCCAACGCCTTCAGCGCCGGCGCGCAGGGGCCCGCCGGATCGTTGTCGATTACCATGAACTCGACATCATTGAGAATTTCGGAGTGATAAAGCCGGATCGCCTGGATCGTGAAATAGCAGCCATCGTAATCGTTGTGCGTGGTCATTCCGATCGTCAGAAATTTCGGCTCACCGCGCGGTGTAGCTTCGGGAATGGAAGGCCCCGCGACCAGCGACCGGTTGAGCACCTCGCGGCTGCGCCTCGCCAGCGCCGAAGCGGGATCCACCTGCTCCAGGATCCGCAGAAAGGCCGCCTGGCTCAAGGACTCGATGTTCCCGTCGTTCCCCGTGTTCGCCGCGTCCTCTGGCGGCAGCGGCGAGGCTGGGTCCAGCCACGCCCACAACTGCTCGTAGAAATCGTCGAGCCCGCGAAACTTCACCGGCAGCCATTCCTCGGTTTTGACCCAGGATTGTATGGCCAGAAACGGACCTTCGCGAACCAGCGGGCTGCTCATAAAATGGAAGCGATCGTAAAACCGCGGCGACCGGTAACAGCCCGTCGGCTGCCAGACCGATTTTTCGAGACAAAGAACTTCGTTCGCTCCGCCGCACACATAAAAGCGGTCGAGCCACCCGGTCATTTCGAGGAACAGGAAATAGAGGCTATACTCGGTCCAGTCGCCTTTTTCCTCCAGAATTTCGACGATTCCTTTTCCATGGCGCGACTCCAGGTGATCGAGCATCTCGGTCACGCACGACCTGTGCAGCACAACCGGAGTTTCACTAAAGAACATCCCCGCTCGTTCCGGGGGCCTCTCGTAGCCGAGCAAGCGCTGCGATGCTTCGTAGTAACGCTCCTTCGCCTCTCGCTCGAGGACCGAGAACTGCGCGCGATACAGGCGATCGTAGTCGGCCGCGGTCTCCATGCCTGCAAGCGCCCGCTCGCCATCGGGAAACAGATCCCGCAAGCCCGCCTTGCGGAACTGCACGATATCGCTGTCCAACGTCAAGTAGAATCCGGTCCCGCATATCTTCGAAAATGCGAGCTTGACGATTTGCTGTTTCTGCCACCCGCTCACGCGGATTAGCCGGCTCGCGTCCAGGACCGAATTCGGGCCGCACGCCGTGAAGAACTCGCTTTCGTTGGCCACCGTGATGCCGCCCTCCGCGGCTTCATGCGCCACCAGTTGGCGGATGGCCTCTTCGTCGCGGTCGGGGCAAACGATCAGAAATTGCTCGACCGCGTCGCGCTCGAAACCTCTCCCAAAGGATTTGAGCATCAGACGCAATCGTGCATCAGCGTGCGCATTTACTCCCTGCCGCCACGCCATCGGCGGAGCATCAGACTTCTCGGTCAGCGTAACTGGCGCAATGACACTGATTTTCTTCATGGCGATCGAGTTGGTCCGGAGAGGTCGCTACTTGCGGCGCGCGAGCACAATCTGCTGTTCGTCGAGCAGCGTATTCATCGCCTTTTGGAGCGAAACCTGCGACAGCCGGTGGTCAATCAGCGCCTGCCACTCCCGAACGCGGGCCTCCGCCAGGTTTCTCCTGTCGCGCAGGACCTCCAGGTTTTCCGCGGCGCCCTGGCTCTTCGTCTGCGTGCCCAGCCGCCCTTCCGCCGCACTGCGCGAAAAACCGGCCGCTTCGACATTTTTTCTCTGCACCGCAATCATCTCCCAGGCGTTGCGGATGTCCACTACAATGTCCTCCTGAGCGGCGCGAAGCTGCGTCTCGAGCTTTCGCGTTCCGATCAGAGCGCTCGCGAGCTGGCTTTGCGCCGCGGTGTTTCGCAAGGGCAGCCTGACCTCGAGGCCCGCCGCCACGCTCGGGTGTTGAAATGTGAGCGTCTGCCGGTACGCCGTGCCAAGTCCGCCGTAAGGAGCGAGCGCCGACGGCGGAAGAAGCTCGGTGATCGTCCCCGCAGTTCCGGCCGACAGGGCCTCCAGCCGCAGATTCACGGTCGGTTTGGTTTCCTGTTTGTCGAAGCGGACCTCGGCATCCGATTGCTTGATCTGCAAACGCAGTTGTTCGAGTTCGGGGCGGCGTTCCAGGGCCGTCTTCACGGCCTCATCGAGACTTACGGAAGAGTCCTGAAAATCCGGCCGGTCGGAACAGATCAGTCCCGCGTTCCACACCGGATCCATGATCGAAAGCGCGAGCAGACGTTTGAGCGCGTTGCTCGCCTGAATGATTTGCACGGCAGCGTGGGTCAGACTCTGTTCGTGTGACGCGACATCGGAGCGCTGTGAAGCAACGGACGCGGCGTCGCCGCCCTTTCGAGCCTGCTCATATTCGGCGGCCGCAACGCTCCAGCCCTGGCGCTGCGCTTCGTAGTTCTCAATGGTGATCATCAGACGCCAGTAGGCGTTGATCACTTGCTCGACGATGCCTGAGACTCTCTGGCGGAACTGGCTCTCATCCATCCGCTCGTTCAGCCGCGCAATCACGATCTGCCGTTCCGCGGCAGTGCGCCGGAATCCTCGCCACAGGGGCTGCGTAACCGTAAGTCCGATCGTCGAGCCATAGGCCGGATTAACAAGCGAATAGTCGCTGTTGTTGGACATACGGCTCATATTCACCGTCACCGCGGCCGTGCCGCCTCCCGGGAGATTCTCCTGAATGCCCGGCGCGATCGACCAGGAATGGCTGATCAAGCTTCCGAATGTCCCGGTCTGAAGAATATTCGTTGCCGGCACATTGTTGGAGAGAATCGAGGTGTTCATCACAGCGACGGGCGCGTAGTACGAATTCGCGTTCATCACGCCCGCCTTCGCGAGTCCCCGATTGTAATCTTCGATTTCTATCTCCAGGTTGCCGCGAAGTGCGGTTTTGATGGCCTCCTGCAGGCTGATCTCGCGCACCGGACCGCGTTCCTCCAGTTGCTCCCGATAGGACTTCGGCGGAGCAAAACCGGCGGAGTCCTGTCCGCATAGCATCCGGAAAAAAGGAAGAAAAAGCAGGAAAATCGCAGGGCAGCGCATGGACATATTGTTGAGAACACAATAACAGGTAGGCTCCAGGCACGCAATTCAAATCGCGACTTTGCGGGCGACTCAGGCGATTCAGTATACTGAGCGATTCCGGCAACAACGCTTCAGCGGCCTCCAAGACATGCACGCACCCGGCACATCCAAAGGGCTCCGGCAATCGATCGATCGCTTGGGCAATCCGAAGCGCGTAAACAATCTCGACATCAGCGCCGCGGAGGAAGGATGCATCATTTCGCGCGCCGGATGTGACCGCATCTACTTCGTGAACCCGACCGCCGCGCTCATCCTCGAACTCTGCACTGGAGAAAGCTCGGCGGAGCAAATTGCTGAGCTCGTGAAGCAGGCCTACAACCTTCCGCAGGCGCCGGTCGAAGACACGCGCGAAGTGCTGAAACAGCTGGAGCTGGAGGGCCTGCTGCTGCGGAACGGCGCAGGGCCCGTGTAGATGCAGGCGCTCGACCCACGAATCCATTCGCTCCTCGATCCATTCCTCAAACAGTCTGTGCGCGTTGGCTCGACTGTTGCCCTTGGGTGCGGGGACGTTCTCGGCGGCGAGAACATCCTTCCCGGACGGGCCGTGGACGGCGAAGCTTCCTCTTCCGAGGTCCACATCGCGACCCGCGCCGATCAGTGCTCCGACTCCGGAGAAACCTTGTTCGTGCTGCCGCTGCACGTGTTGAACGCGCACCTGTCCGGATCGTCCGGCGATTTTGGCTTTCGCGCGATGGCGGTTCTTCTGCCCCTCGAGCCCGCGGACCAGGACTGGAGGCTGCGCAGAACCTTGTTCGATCGCGGACTCATCTGCATCGGTTCCGCGCGGATCGCGGAGTCCAAGGCGCTGTGTTTCCTGGCGAGCGACGCCGTTCAATCCGTCAACACGCTGATCGTCGAACCGCGCGGCCACATTTCGATGCGGTGCCTGACGGAAGGAGCCGGTTTCGCGAATCAGCTGTTCCGCTACTGCACCGTAAAGCTGTACGCTCTGCGGCATGGCCTCGCGCCGGCGTTTCCGGCCTGGACGGGCCGTCATTTATTCGGTCTCGAAGACAAGTCCTGCCAGGACCTCGATCTTCCGCAGCGGACCTACGCCGGTTTCGCGGACAACGACCGCGAGCTTTGGGATTGGGATGTACCTCCCGCTGACATCGACTTGGCGGGCTACTTCCAGGAGTTACCGGAGTGCTGGCGGCAGCACCGGCCGCTGCTCCGGCGCATGTTCGAGCTGGCTCCGGAGCGTCGCACCGCCCTCGATGCCTGGCACCACGCCGTCACGGACGGTGGGCACCGCACGCTGGTCGCAATTCATATACGACGCGGCGACTACCGGAACTACCAATCGGACGAGTTGCCGTGGTGTCGCATCGTCCCGGAGAGCTGGTACCTCGATTGGCTGAGGTCCCTCTGGCCGACGTTGCACGATCCCGTGCTCTACGTTGCTACCGATGAGCCGGGCGCGATTCTTCCCGTCTTTCGGGAATTCAATCCCGTTTCCCTCGACGCTGGCGGACCGGTGCTGGAGTTGCCTAGCTATCTTCGCGATTTCGAAGCCCTGCGAAGGGCCGGCCACCTGGCCATCTGCAACAGCAGTTATTCCCGCATGGCAGCGATTCTCGCGCCTGCCTCGCAGCGTTGTTTTCTTCCGTCGTTCCAGACGCAGTCCTTCGCGCCTTATGAGCCTTGGATCGA
>JBEKOZ010000011.1:0-19389 GCA_049521275.1 Bryobacteraceae bacterium
GGACCTTATCAGATCGATGGGCCGCTGGGGCGAGGGGGTATGGGAGAGGTCTTCCGGGCGCGAGACACTCGCCTCGGCCGCGCCGTCGCGGTCAAATTCCTGTCCAGCAAAATGACTACGGACCGCTCGGCTCTGGAGCGATTCCGGCGCGAGGCGCGAGCCATCTCCACACTGAACCATCCCAACGTATGCACCGTTCATGACATTGGAGAAGAAGCGGGCCGCCCGTACTTGGTCATGGAGCTGCTTGAAGGGCAGACCCTCAAAGAACGGATCGCCGGGCCCGCCCTTTCCAACGACCAGTTGCTCACGATCATGATTCCCATTTTGGACGCGCTCGAAGCGGCGCACGCCCTCGGGATCGTTCATCGCGATATCAAGCCTGCCAATGTCTTTTTGTGCCGCCAGGGCCCCGTCAAGATTTTGGATTTCGGTCTCGCCAAGTCCACCGGACCGGGATCCACCGCGCACCCGGATATGGCGGAGGCTCTCACCGAGCCCGGTACCGCCGTCGGAACGATTGCCTACATGTCTCCCGAACAGGCGCGCCGCGGAAACGTAGACGCGCGTTCGGACCTGTTTGCCTGCGGAGTCGTGCTGTACCAGATGGCCACCGGAACGCTGCCCTTCGCCGGCGACGGATGGGCCGGTACTCTGCAGGCGCTGCTGAGCGGCACGCCTCGGCCCGCGCGAGAGCTGAAGCGCGACTTGTTGCCGGAGATCGAACACGTGATCGACCGGGCGCTCGAAAAAGACCCCCACGCGCGCTATCAAAGCGCCACCGACATGCGCGCCGACCTGCTGCGAGCCAAGCGCATTCTGGAGACGAAAAACGCGCCGCCCGTCAACCCGTCCCCGAAATCACGCCGCACGGAGCTCGCTTATGCCGCCGCGGGATCGGCAGCCTTGCTCGTCCTGGGATTCACGGGCTGGTACTTTGGCGTCCGCGACCGTCCCATAACCTCGCCCTCTGAATATATCCAGCTCACCGATTTCAGCGATTCCGTCAGCGCGCCGGTGATCTCACCGGATGGGCGCATGCTGGCTTTTTTCCGGGGCGGCAATCCGTTCCTGACCCCCGGCCAGATTTATGTAAAGCCGCTTCCCGGCGGCCAGTCGACGCTGCTGACTGACGATCCGAAGCCTAAATACGGCCTGGCATTCACCCCCGACGGCTCGCGCGTTGCTTACACCGCCATCACGCGCGACCCTGATTCCTTTAACACCTGGACGGTGCCGGTTACCGGAGGCGCGCCCACACTTCTCATGAAAAACGCCGCGGGCGTCACTTGGATCGGAGACGGCCGGATATTGTTTTCTGAAGTGATGAGCGGCACCGCGCTGCATATGGGGATCGTCACTTCCGAGGAAAGCCGAGCCGGCGAGCGGCGGATTTACTTCCCCGATCATGAGCGCGCGATGGCGCACTATTCCCTGCTTTCGCCGGACCGGAAATCCATATTGGCCGTAGAAATGGACGGCACAGCCGCCTGGCAGCGGTGCCGCCTGCTCCCGATGGAGGGAAGCTCCCAGACCCGCCAGATCGGGCCCGAGGGCGCCTGCGTGGGCGCCGCCTGGTCGCCGGACGGCAAATGGATGTACTTCAACGCGGCCGTCAATGGAGCCACTCATCTCTGGCGCCAGAGATTTCCCGACGGGGCTGTCGAGCAGATCACGCAGGGACCCGGCGAGGAGCAGGGTTTGGCTGTCGCACCAGACGGCAAATCGCTCATCTCCTCGGTGGGAGTCCGCAAGAGTTCGGTTTGGATGCACGACATTTCAGGCGAACATCCCGTCTCTTCGGAAGGATCGGCATCCAACCCCATGGTCTCCGCGGACGGCAAGCGCGTGTACTATCTGCTGCGGAAAAATGCCTCCAGCGCGAACGAACTGTGGTCGGCCGATCGAACCTCCGGCAGGTCCAATCCTTCTCTCGCCGGTGTTTCCATGATCGACTTCGACCTCTCCTCCGATGGACAGATGGTGGCTTTCACCGCCGGCGGCGGTCAGCGGGGGCAGATCTTCATCGCACCTCTCGACGGAAGCGCCCCCCCTCGCCTGGTCGTCTCCGGCGGAGACACGGTCAGCTTCGGCGCCCCCGGAGAATTGATTTTTCGCCAGTTGGGGCCGCGCGCAAACTATCTCGCCCGAGTTAAAACGGATGGAACGGGATTAGAGCGCATTCTGGAACAGACAATCGTGGACAAGCACGGCGTATCCCCGGACGGCGCTTGGGCCGTGGTATCGGAGAACTCGACGTTTGTAGTGTCTTTAAGAAATGGAATCCGAAAACCCCTTTGCCTCGGCCTTTGCCGGCCCAGCTGGTCCCCCGACGGCGCCTATCTGTACGTGACCAGCAACTTCGATCCGACGTCCACGGGGAACACGCTGGTTTTGCCGGTTCCTCGGGGCCAGGGGCTTCCGGACCTGCCCTCCTCCGGATTGGACCCGAATGCCGACGAGAAAATCCCGGGCGTTCGAGTGATCAAGCAAGGCTGGCTGTTTCCCGGGCCCGATCTGGATACCTATGCATACGTGAAATCCGAATTCGTGGGAAATCTATTTCGCATCCCGCTGCACTAGAATCGATGCTCGGCCGCAGTTTCACCGCGTCAGCCGTCCCGCGGTTACGCTTGGGACTCAGCCATGTAATATAACCCAAGCTAGACATAAGGAGGGTTTTGTGAAAATGGAAGACAATGTGAGCTGTTCGCGGAGAGATCTGGCCGTTTTGCTGCCGGTTTTGGCAGCCAGTGCCGTTGCTCAGCAGCCGAATGCGACGAAGTCTGAACCGCGACAGGTATTGCGATCCGGGACTTATTCATTCGGCGATCTGGCCGTACGCGACAGCGCCAGCGGGGCCATGAAGTCTCGGGCTGTTTTCGACGGAGTGACGACGAGAGGGCAGAGGGTGACGGCGCATATCAGCGAACTAGCGCCGGGTCAGGCGCCGCATCCTCCCGCGCGCCAGAAGCACGAAGAAATCATCATGCTTCGCGAGGGTACGCTCGAAGTGACCCTCAATGGAGTAACGTCGACGATCGGGCCCGGATCGGTGATATTTGTCTCGTTCGAGGAGTTGGTTGGCTGGAAAAACGTCGGCACGACAGTAGCGCAATACTTTGTGGTCTCGATCGAGGAGCACACGGCCTGAGATCAAGACGAGAGACGCGCGTCTGTTGAGGTGCTCAGTAAGGCGCGGTCGGTGAGTGCCGCCGCGCTGACCCCGATTGTGAACCAGAGGACACGCTGGAGTAATATTTAACGATAGTGGTGACGAACTTCGGCGAACGGCGGAATGCTGCCCGCGTGCGGGTGGTCGCCGGAATACTTGGCTTGGCCACCACGCTTCTATCGCAGGCGCCGGAGACAATAGCAATACGGGCCGGCCGCATGTTCGACCCGAAGTCGGGCCGGTTATTGGCGAACCAGGTGGTGCTCGTCCAAGGCGACCGAATTACGGAAACCGGTCCCGCTGATCGCGTGTCGATTCCGTCCGGTGCCCGGGTAATCGACCTGAGCCAGGCCACGGTTTTGCCCGGGTTGATCGATGGGCACGTTCACCTGACGGATGCGGCAGGCGGGTTGCAACATCAGATGTTGGTCGCTCTGCGCAGCGCCACGGAAAGCTTGCGCGCGGGCTTCACGACTCAGGTCGTCATGGGCTCCCACGGCGGCGGTTATGCCGACGTAGAGTTGAAGAAGGCGATCGAGACTGGTCTGGTCCATGGTCCGCGCCTGATAACCGCCGGGCCGGTGATCGAGATTACCAGTCCCGCAAGCGCGATTTTTCCGTTGGAGTTTAAACCGTTCGAACCTTCCTTGATCGCAAATGGCGCCGAGGGGATGCGCGAAGCGGTGCGGGAGTTGGCCCATTACGGCGTCGACCACGTCAAGATCATGAGCACCGGCCGATTTTACTTCAAGGCGAATGGGGAAATGATGAACGAGGCGCTTCCTAATCTGGAGGAGCTCAGGGCCGCGGTCGATGAAGCGCATCGGCGGGGCATGTGGGTGGCTACTCATACCTATGGGGGTGACGGCCTGAAATGGGCGATTGAAGCGGGTGTCGACAATATCCAGCACGCGCTCGCGGCCGACGATGCGGATATAAAAATGTTCGTTCAGAAAAGCATTCCGATTACCTCGACGATTCTGGATCAACGCCAGGACGAACCGGGTGATTTGAGCAGGTGGGCGCCTTACAGCCGCTGGCGCCGAATGCAGGAGACTTGGAAGAAAATGCTTGCCGCCGGTGTGAGGCTTGGGTTTGGAAGCGGCGCCGCTCCGCCGCCAGGCAGGATCTATAACGCGGCCTGCCAATGTTCTCACGGAGTGCAGGCCGAGATGTTTCCCGTCTTCGTCAGTTGGGGGGCGACCCCGGCATACACGCTGCAAATGGCCACCATGGTGAATGCGGAGATCATCCACATGCAGGACAGCCTGGGCGCCATCGAAAAGGGCAAGTTTGCCGACCTCATCGCAGTGTCGGGAGACCCGCTGCGGGACATCACCGAGATGCAACGCGTCAAATTCGTGATGAAGGGCGGAGGCGTGGAGCGGGACGACTTAACTGCGCGGAAATAAATACACACGTTCAAGCTCGCCCTGTCGCGCTGGTCGAAGATATGATTCCTCTGGGGATGTACGTCAGGGTTAAATCGGGATATCGCCCGTCCGGAACATTTCGGTCCCGGAATGTCTCGGTTAATTTTACGATAAAGCGGCGTTGACGCGAATTTGGTAACATCGCTTTGCGCCGGGCTCATCCTGCCCGGCTCGAGGCTGACTATGCCCTGCTTCTTGCTGCTCGTTGTGCTCTTGTTTCCGCGCGTCGCGCTCGTGTTGATGTGGTTCTTCTCGACCTACCTGCAGCGCGCCTTCCACGGTGGTCTGGTGCTGCCCGTACTCGGCTTCATTTTCCTGCCGCTTACAACGATCGTATACGCGTGGGAACTCAACAGCGGCATGCCCACGGCGGGGATCAATCTTCTGTGGCTGCTGATCGCGGTGCTAATCGACATGGGCGGCCTGGGTGGCGGCGCGCATCGCCAATCGCGGCGTTAATGTCGGCCACGCCATTCTCACCCACAGGGCGCTGCGGACGTTCCCGCGATGAAATCGCTGGAAAGCGGAGCCCTGCGGTGGAGGGCGAGCATAACGGACCTCAAGACGCCGCAGCGCGCGTCGTTCTAGTGGCCTGTCGCAGAGATATCGTCAACACGATGTGGCGCACGCACTCTTGCGTGCCGCGTCGAGACTCGTCTCGACGCCTCGTCTGCGCCCGCGCAGGCTTACGAACCACATACTAACGTTTTCTCTGCGGCAGGCCACTAGTTGAACGCAGGCGGCGTCATTGCAGTTACCCGATCGTCTACCAAGGTCACGTTCCCTTTGAGCGTTGACGTGGAACTCGCATCCGGTGTGTAATGCAGGGTCCGCGTGTCGATTGAGTTATCTACGCTTGTCGCCGGCCCCAGGATTCCCACCACTTGCGACTCCGACATTCCGACCTTGATCAGGGTCCAATTGGACGCCCGATGCCAAGGAGGCGTCTCCGTAGGGAGGCGCGTCGGCAAAGGCGCCGCGGTCGCCTGCAACGCCTGCACGGCCTTCTCCAGTTCTGCAATCCTCGCCTCCTGATCGGCGATCCTGCGCTTGAGCTGCGCGGTCTCCTTTTTTAATTCATCCACCCTCGGATCACGGGTTTGCGCCGTCGCGATGCCACACATCAAGACCAGTAGGCCCACGCCAATTACAGCTCTCTGCATGAATACACACTTCCCTGGTCCTGACGTCGTACGCTTTGGCTTGCACCCAGCGCCAGCAAAAAGGCTAGTCAGGTCGCCGCAGATTATCTAGCAATCCAGTGACCACTAGAAGTCGGTCACGTTTCGAAGAAGGCCCGCTTTAGGAACCGGGAACGGAGGAAGCGGGCAAAAAACCGTTAGGAGAATAGGCGATCGTTGATTCGCTGATTCTCCTTATCCCACTGCGGTGTCGGCTCGAAGTATCCAGGTTCGAGCAGATGTTGCTTCATCACCTCATCGTTGAGAGTGATGCCGAGGCCCGGTTTATCGGGCACCGTCACGAAACCCTTGTTGACGATCGGCTTTTCGACGCCGTCGACCAGATCGCTCCACCACGGCACGTCGACCGAGTGATTTTCGAGCACCAGGAAATTTTCCGTGGCCGCTGCGCAATGCACATTCGCCATGCAGGAGACGGGCGAGCCGGCGAAGTGCATTGCCATGGGGATGCCGTATTCCTGCAAGGCGTCGCCGATCTTTTTCGTTTCGAGAATGCCGCCTGAGGTGGCCAGATCCGGATGGGCGATATCGATCGAATGATTTTTCGCCAGCTCGATGAAGGCTTCCTTGAGGAAGATATCTTCGCCGGTGCACAGCGGAACCTCAATGTGGTCCTTGATTTCTCGAAGCTGCTCGGTTCGCTGCCAGGGGATCATGTCTTCCAGCCACGCGGGGTTGTACTTTTCGAGGGCATTCGCCAAGCGGATACACGAATGCACGCCGATGTGGCCCAAGTGATCGACCGAAAGGGGAATTTCCCAGCCTACCTGCTCCCGCACCTCGGCCATGAAGTCGGCCATCAGCTCCGCGCCTTTGTGGGTGATCTCGATCCCGGTAAACATGTGCTCTTTACGGGAACCCATGGTTAATTCCTCGCCTAAGGGGTACGTCAGCGCGCCGGGAACGTCCTTGACAAGGTCGACGCCCAAGTCCATTTTGAGCCACGTGAAACCCTGCTCCTTGCGGTTGCGGAGGCGGTCGCCATAAATCTTGGGATCGTTGGATTCCGTGGTATCGGCATAGCAGCGGACCCGGTCGCGGAACTTGCCGCCGAGCATTTGATATACGGGAACGTCATAGGCTTTGCCCGCCAGATCCCACAGCGCCATTTCGATCGCGCAGACGCCGCCGCCCTGGCGCGCATGGAATCCGAACTGTTTGATTTTGCGGAAGATTTTATCGACATTGCAGGGATTTTCGCCTAAAATCCGGCTCTTCAGCAGTAACGCGTAAGTCTTCGACGCACCGTCGCGCACCTCTCCCAAACCGTAAATGCCCTGGTTGGTATCGATGCGGATCACCGGGCAGGTCATCGGCGCGCGAGCCAGGGTGGCCACGCGCAGGTCGGTGATTTTTAGTTCGGAGGGCTTCGATCGAGTATTGGTATATTGCATCATCGCGTCCAGGGTGTTGCCGCCCCAGATGGCCGCGCTGGTAACTCCCGCCGCGCCCCTTAAGAAACTTCTACGCGATCTTCGTGGATTCAACATGGTCTCTTGCGAGGTATTATACAGAAACATTACAGGTGTGCAACTACAACTTTGATAGGAGCGTACGAACCATGATGAATCGGCGCGATGTTTTCAAACTCTCCGTAGGAGCCCTGGGATGTGGACTTGCTCAACGTGAATCGGCGGCGCAGGATAGAATCGCTAAGGCGGTGCGTGGTTTGCCCACGCCGAAGATCAAAGACGTCACCGTGATCGCGACCGCGCCCGCCGGGCTGCGGCTGGTGGTGGTGAAGGTCACGACCGATCAGGATGGTCTGTACGGCTACGGCTGCGGAACGTTTACGCAGCGCGCGGACCTGGTGGTTCCGGCGGTCGAGAAATATCTGAAACCGTTTCTGATCGGCAAGCCGGCGGATCGGATTGAGGACATCTGGAACGCGAATTACAACAGCTCGTATTGGCGGAACGGGCCGGTATTGAACAACGCCATCAGCGGCGTCGATCAGGCGTTGTGGGATATCAAGGGGCGGCAGGCGAATATGCCTGTGTACCAGCTTCTCGGCGGCAAGGTGCGCGAGGCGGCCGATTGCTACGGCCATTCCGATGGCGCCGATTTCGCGCAGACCATCGAGAGCGCGAAAAAATGGATCGACCAGGGATTTCGTTTCGTGCGCGTGCAAGTGGGCGTCCCGGGGATGGCCGGGTATGGATCGCGCCGCGCCGATGCCGTGGTGAACGGCCTCCATAGCGGTCCGGTGTTCGAGCCCGCGGTGTATATCCGGCGCGCGCTGAAGCTGTTTGAAGAATCGCGCAAGGCGCTGGGTGACGATATCGAGCTGCTGCACGACGTCCATGAGCGTGTCGCCCCGATGCAAGCGGTGCAGTTCGCTAAGGACGCGGAGAAGTTCAAATTGTTTTTCATGGAAGACGCGCTTTCGCCGGAGGATATTGCGTACTTCCGCATGATTCGCCAGCAGTGCGCGACGCAGCTGGCGATGGGCGAGTTGTTCAACAGCGTGCATGAATGGCGTCCGCTGATCACGGAGAGGTTGATCGACTTCATCCGTATTCACGTGTCGCAGTGCGGAGGCTTGTCGCCCGCGCGCAAGATCATCGCCTTCGCCGAGCAGTTCGGCGTACGCAGCGCCTGGCATGGACCGGGCGACGTATCGCCGATCGGGCACGCGGCACAGATCACCCTGGATGTGACGGCTCCCAATTTTGGGGTGCAGGAATATTCGCCGTTCAACGAGCGCACCCAGGAGGTGTTCCAGGGCTGTCCAGTGATGAAGGATGGTTACTGGTATGTGAACGAGGCTCCCGGCTGGGGCATTGAAGTCGACGAGAAAGCGGCGGCGAAATATCCGTTCGGATTCGGCGAGAACGGCGAACGGAAAACACTGAACGGCGGATGGGGAGAGATCCGGAGGCTGGATGGGACGATTATCAAACAGTAGCCGTCACTAAGGCTGCTGGCCGTTTAGTTCCGCCAGCTTCTTTTTCTTGTACTCGTCGTACTGCTTTTTAAGCTCGGGGTCGCCCGGCGTCGGGTAGATTTCGCTCGATTTGTATTTGCCGGTCCTGAGCATCATTTGCGTCCACTCGTCGTGAATGTGCAGTTCGTCGGCGTTCTTCACGATCTGCTCGACCAGGTACGGAGGAACGAAATAGACTCCTTCGCGGTCGCCGAAAACCACGTCGCCGGGCATCACGGTGGCATTGCCGATGCGGATCGGGTCCCGCAAAGACGATTCTCCATCTCCCGATTCATCAGACCAAGAGGCGAGAGCGGGCGACGCCGCACAGGCGCTCATCTCAGGACAAACCGAGCCGGCTCTTCCCGGTGAGGACGATGCGCGCGTGCGTTCGCGCCTCTCCCAAGGCCCAGGCGGCGTTGGCTGCAAGCTGCAGAGGCGCGGTCCTGGCGAAGGCCAACGCCCAGCCGGAGCCGATCGCGCGGCGCCCCACGCGAGCCAGTTCGATGAACGGAATTGCCGGCAAAGCGAGGAGGTGCAGAGCGGCCCACGCGCGAGATCGTCTTTCCTCCGCCATGCGGAGGCGCGCGAAGTCCTCGCCCCGCGCCCGCCGCTCCCGCAGGAACGACCTCATGTCGCCGCCATGCCGATGCGCCACCACAGCCGTTGGTTCGAACCACGGAGGAAAGCCCCTGGCTGCGGCGTGCCAACTATGGAGCGTGTCGCTCGAGAACGAGTCTCCCCGGAACGGTCCGACGGCCTCCCATACCTCGCGCGTGTACAGCGCGTTGGCGGTGGGTGCGATGGCCCGCGGTCCGGCGCGGCCGCCGGGGAGCCATGACGCGAATTTGCAAAGATGCACCGCCCGCTCGAACGCGGAGCGTCCCACCAGGTCCATCGCCCCGACCACCACGCCGTGACCATGTCTGCTTGCTTCGACCAGTGCTCCCAACCAACCAGGCGCGGACACGCAGTCGGGGTCGGTGAAAACAATCAGGCGGCCGCGCGCGAGATCGACCCCCCGGTTGCGGGCGGCGTGCGGCAGGAGCCGGTGCGCCGACTGCTCGAAGCGCGCGGCGGGAAAACACTCGCCGACAAGCTTGGCCGTCCGGGCTTCGGGTGAGCTGTTCACGATAATGGTCTCGAAGTCCGCGAACGTCTGCTGGCGGAGGCCCTCGAGGAACGCTTCGATCGTTGCATCCGAGTGGTAAGCCGGCACGACCACCGATACAAGCGGCGTACTTTTCTCAGGGGATCGGGACACGTTCGACATCGAGCTCCCATCGCTTCAATTCAGCTTCGGCGTTCCCGGCGCCCAAGCCGTAGCCGGCCGCTTCGCCGAATCCGGCGCAC
The DNA here is from genome assembly GCA_049521275.1 of Bryobacteraceae bacterium. Classification (GTDB taxonomy): domain Bacteria; phylum Acidobacteriota; class Terriglobia; order Bryobacterales; family Bryobacteraceae; genus Palsa-187. The sequence continues at coordinate 10,090 of JBEKOZ010000011.1, forward strand.
ACGCTGACCACCAGCAGGACCGGCAGCGAAGCCGCGAACTGCTTGAGCTTGCGTCGGCCGCGGAACGCACCGAGGAGCCTTGCGACGCGATATACGGGGGCGGTCGCCGGGGTGACCAGCGCCTGCGCGATACGGCGAACTCGCGACCAGCCGGCCGAATCGGCGCGCCGGGCCGCCATGGCCCGGCACCAAACATAGTTCGTGACCGCCGTCTCGTACACGGTTGTAAAGTTCATGTGCTTGGCCATCGCCAGTGGCTCTACAAACATGGGTGATCCGCGCTCGCGAAATGTCTCGTGCGCGACGAAGTCGGTTGCCAGCGCTCCCTCCAGCCGATCTCCAAGCGAAAGGAAGGCCTCCCGCTTGTAGGACACGTTGTTCCCGGGGAGCCACATGACGCGCCCCCGTGGCGGTCCGTCGAGCCAAAGACCGTAGTCCGTCACCATCGCCGCGCGGCTGACGTAGCTTTCGGGATTCGCATTGCCAAAGCCGTAGCCGACGCTTACCCACGGTCCTTCGTGGGCTTTCAGCAGCGCCGCGGCCCACCCCGGTTCGGTAAAACAGTGCTCTTCGATGAACGCGATCACGGGCGCGGAGCTCCGCTCCAAACCCAACCGCCGGGCCTTGCCCCAGTGGTCCAGGCCGCTGGCGGGCACGATTTCGACCGCAGCCCCGGACGGGATCGACAGCGGTGCGACCCCGGGTGGCGCGACATCGACAACCACGATCTCCAGCGCGTCGATGGGGGTCTGAGCGCAGATCCGCTCGAGCGCGTACTGGGCCCGCTGTCGGCAAGCGCCAACAACCATCACGACACTCAGCCTAGGTGGCAAAGTTTGCTTTCCTCTTTCTCTTGTCGGTAATCAGGGCGCTCCGCGCCGCCTCCCACGCGAATCCGGCGGCGTTCGCAGCCTGCCAGAGAGCCAGGTCGGCCGCGAGACCGGCGCGCCGATGACTTCCGCCGTTGCGGTTATCGTCGGCGCTCGCGGAGACGAAGCGAGGCATGGACTCATAGAGGCCCACAAGGTTCTCGAGCCGTTGATCGGCCGCGGCGGACGAGCGGAACCGGAAGGCGCCGCGCCCATAGTTGAAGTGCTGCCGCCAGAATTCCGGAAAGGTCAGCGCATGCTCGTGATAGACCAGCGCCTCCGGCGTGTAGATCATCTCACGCCCGCTGCGAAGCCAGCGCCGGCACAAGTCCCGGTCTTCGGCGGTGCGGTAGCCCTCGTCGAAACCGCCGAGATCGCGGAATGCTTCTGTGGGAACCGCCAGGTTGTTCGTCGTCAGAAACGTGGCGTGCGCCGGATTTGCGTTGTAGTATGCGTAGACCAGGTCGATAATGCGCTGGCTGGCCGCGGACCAACGATTGTCACCAAGTCCGTTCACGGTCCGACCGCCCACCGCCGCCTTATTCGACCGCCCCATGGCCATGCAGAGGGTCCGGATCCAGCCGGAATCGACGAGGCAGTCGTCGTCTGTGAAGGCGAGCACTTCACCCGACGCCTCCTTCGATCCCGCGTTTCGCGCCCCCCCCGGGCCGAGGCCCGGAGTCTTCCCGACGTGAATCTCCAATCGGCCGCGCAGAGGCCGGACCACGTCGTCGAGTGCGGAGCCGCCGCAGCCGCCGTCATCAACGACAATGACTTCGAATTGGTGGATCGGGTAATCGGACGCCGCGATAGCCCGCAGACATCTCCCAAGCGATCGTGGACGCTGGCGTGTCGGGACTATGATGCTGCAAGGCGGCTGGGGTTGATCGCTGGCAGTTCTTTTGTCCATAGAGACGATTTATCGAGGCCCACGTTTACCCACTTCGATCAGCGCGTCTTTCAAGAACCGACATGACTACTGCGTCGCCGAGCACCGGGAGAGTGCGACGCTTGATCCAGGCACCTCCTTCTTATTAGGATACGCGAGTCGATAATGTGAGACATCAGCCTGATGGACTCTTTCCATCGGACACCCGTCTTTGATCCGCCAAACTTAACACGGCTGCCTATGCCACAATGGCGCAATGCGTTTTGTACTCGTTTCGATATTATGCGGGTGCGCCTCGGCCGCCGACAACATGCCTCCCGAAGCCGAACAGCGGCTTGCTCGGGAAGTCTACAAGCAGATGATTGAGGTAAAGTCCGGGTTCACTACCGGCAGCACGACGCCCATCGCCGAGTCGGTCGCCGCCCGCTTTAAAGCCGCCGGTTTCCCATCCTCCGACATTTTTGTGGGCGGCGCCATCCCAACGAAGGCCAATGTGGTGGTGCGTTATCACGGCACAGGCGCGCACAAGCCGATCCTCCTCCTGGCCCACATCGACGTTGTGGAGGCGAAGCGCGAGGATTGGACTGTAGATCCCTTCATCTTTCTCGAAAAGGACGGATACTTCTACGGACGCGGGACCGCCGACGACAAGGCGCAGGCCGCCGTCTGGGTCGCCACCCTCCTGCGATTCAAGCGCGAGGCCTATAAGCCCGACCGCGACCTGATCTTGGCGCTTACGGCAGACGAGGAAGGTGGCGGACCTTACAACGGCGTCGACTGGCTGCTGAAGAAACATCGGGACCTGATTGAGGCTGAGTTTGCGCTCAACGAAGGCGCGCGTGGCATGCTGGTCGATGGCAAGCGCGTCGAGAACGATATCGGATTGGCCGAGAAGCAGTTCGTGAATTTACGTTGGGAGGTTCGCAATAAAGGCGGCCATAGCGCGCGCCCGATCCGGGACAATGCCATCTATCACCTCGCCGACGCCCTTCATGGCCTCGCTGACTTCGAGTTCGACTTCCACCTGAACGACATCACCCGCGAGTATTTCCGGCAAGCGGCGAAGACGACCTCGGGCGCGCTGGCAGCGGACATGGCCGGGGTGGCTGAAGGCGATCGTGAGGCGATGCGCCGTGTCGCCGCGGCGTCGGCGCCGCTGAATGCAATGATGCGAACCACCTGTGTTGCCACGCAGCTTGAGGGCGGTCACGCCACGAATGCGCTTCCGCAACTAGCCGCGGCCAACATTAACTGTCGCCTGCTGCCGGACGATTCGGTGGAACGGGTGGTGGCCGAGTTGACGAAGCTCGTCGCTGACGATCAGGTTAAGATCACGGTCACCGTGAGCGAGGGTGCCAGCCCCGCGTCTCCCTTGCGTCCGGACATCACTAAAGCGTTCAACCGGGTTACCGATACGATGTGGCCTGGCGTCGTCACCGTGCCCACAATGGCGGTGGGTGGCTCCGACGGACGGTATCTGCGCGTCGCTGGGATTCCAACTTATGGCGTTCAGGGATTCTTTCAGGACCGCGATGACGTCCGCGCGCACGGACGCGATGAGCGGATGCCGGTCCGCTCATTTTACGAGGGCCAGACCTTCCTCTATGAGTTCGTCAAAGCTCTGTCTCAATGAAGTTGGGCGCGTGGCAAGACCTCTTGATTTGTAAGTGATTGAAAAATGTGGTGCGCCCGGACCGACTCGAACGGCCGACCTTCTGGTTCGTAGCCAGACGCTCTATCCAGCTGAGCTACGGGCGCATTTCATTAGCTAGGCTACCACAGACGGCTTAAGGAGCACTCGCCTTCCACGTCCCGCTGTCGACGTCCTGATCTGCCGCCGTGGTCTTGTAGGTGCCTTCGATGGTCTTGCCCTTCACCGTCCCTTCGATGGCCGAGTGCATCGTGTTGCCTTCGAGGTCGAACTCATAAACCATCTTGAATTTCGCGCCGTCGGGCTTGAACGAGAGCACTTTACAGGCGACCTCCTGAGAGTCGAGCGTGAAACCGGCCTCCGGCTTCAGTCCGCCATTCCCGTCGGCCCGGAAGGTCAGGTGGATTTCGCCGCCCCCGCTTGCGCCATGCCATTCTCCTTTATAGGTGCCGGCGCCGATCGCGTCCTGACCCCGGAGCAGAATCGCGGCGCTGAATAAGGCCAGCGAGCCGAGCAAACGTGTCTTCATCTTTAAACAATACTAAATTTCCCTGCGTCCCCCCGCCCGCCGAAGTGCGTTATTACTCAATGAAGAGTGATTAAGCCGGATCAAGCAACGGGGGCCGAACAGGCCGTGGATCACCCTGAGCCGCGGACCTTCGTTTCCGTGTTGCGCGCGCAGCAGTCCATGGTTTTCAGTATCGCTTATCATTTCCTCCGGGATCGTTCCGCGGCCGAGGAAGTGGCGCAGGATGTGTTCCTCCAGCTGCACCGGCGTTTCGAGGATTTTGAGGGCGGTTCGGACGGCGACCGGCATATTTCGTTCTGGCTGCGCAGAGTCGCCAGCCATCGGTCGATTGATTACGCGCGCAAGCAGCGGTTGCAGCCCTCGGTTGGTTTGGACGACGCGCCGGTGCCTGCGGTGGATGGCCAGCAGCAGGACTATTTTCTGAACCGCCGGCTGCAGTCCCTGATCGGGTCGCTGCCGGAAAAGCCCCGCATGGTGATGGTGCTGCGCTATCAGGAAGATTTGATGCCGGAAGAAATCGCAGCGGTGCTGGAGATGCCGGTGCGGACGGTGAAGAGTCATTTGCAGCGGTCGCTCGCGATGTTGCGCGAGAAGATCGATCGCAGTATGGGAGACGTACGATGATGGACAATTTCGAAAGACAACTACAACAGGCGCTCCAGAAGAAGGAGCCGTCGCCGTTCTTTGAAGCACGGGTGCTCGGCGCCGTGAAGCGGCAGGGGCGGGAGCGCCGGGCGTCGGCGCGCATGTGGTGGGCATCGGCGGTCGCCGCCGCGCTGCTGGTGATGAGCGGCTCGGCGTGGGAATACGAACGCGGCGTGCGGGAGCAGGCCGCCGGCCAGCAAGCGAAAGCGCGCCTGGAGCTGGCGCTCAAAATCACCAGCGTGAAGCTGCAAAAAATCAGTCGGAAAGTGGAAGGGATATGAAAACATTTATGAAATTCGCGATAGCGGCAGTGCTGGCGGCGTTGCCGCTCGCCGCCCAGGATATTAAAATGCCCGTGGGCCTCGACAAGCTGGCGGAGAAAGCGTCTGAGGTGGTGGATGTATCGCTCGACGGCGCGCTGCTCCAGCTCGCCGGCCGTTTTCTTTCCGAAAAGGACCCTGATGAAGCCCACGTCAAGCACCTGATGGGCGGATTGAAGGGCGTGTACGTGAAGAGCTTCGAGTTCGACGAGCGCGGGCAGTATAAGGAGAGCGATGTCGAGGAGCTGCGGGCGCAATTGCGCAGTCCCGCCTGGGCTCGCATCGTCACCACGCGGAGCAAAAGGGACGGCGAGAACGCCGAAGTGTATCTCAAAACGGAAGGGGGACAGATCGCCGGCCTCGTCGTCATCGTGGCCGAGCCGAAGGAGCTGACCATCGTCAACATCATCGGCTCCATCCGTCCGGAAGATATCCGCGATCTGGGCGGCCGCATGGGGATTCCCAAGATCGATATCGAGCCCGTTAAAAAGGACCAGCCTAAGAAGGACCAGAATGACAAGGAGAACGAACAATGAGGTCCCTTCCAGTTGCTCTCATCGCCTCCTGCCTGCTGGGCGCCGGTGCGCAGGCGGCTGATCGCGAATTCACGGAAGTGGTGCGCGTCATCTGCGACGAATTTCATACCCGGCCCACCTCGATACCCATGTTTGGCCTGGTCAATCTGGTTACGGCGGTCGTGCATCCAGCCGGAACCAGGCACATCGACCTCGCGGTATTTGAGCATCTCAGCGATCACGACCGCCAGGGCCGCAATCTTCCGGAATCGATTCTGAACGCCGTCGGCCGGTCCTGGAAACCCTTTGTGCAGGTGCGCTCCCGTCGCGACGGACACGAAGAAACGGTGTTCGTGTACATGCGTCAGGAAGGAAAAGAGTGGAAGCTGCTGGTAACCGCGATCGAGCGCGACGAGGCGACGGTGGTCCAGCTCCTGCTGAATCCCGATGCCCTGGCCCGCTGGCTGGCGTCGCCCGAAAACTCCGCGCGCCACTGGCACGGCGACACGGATTGATTATTCAAAGCTCAGCACCACCTTGGCCGCGTCGCCGCCCATCATCGCCTGAAAGCCTTTCTCGAACTCGGTGTAATGGAAACGGTGGGTAATCACGGGCATAATATTGAGCCCCGATTCCAGCATCACCGTCATCTTGTACCAGGTTTCGTACATTTCGCGCCCGTAAATGCCTTTGATGGTGAGCATATTGAACACCACGGTGCGCCAGTCGATGGACATGTCATTGTCGGGAATCCCCAGCATCGCGATCTTGGCGCCGTGGCTCATGTTGAGAAGCATGTCCCGAAACGCCTGGCCGTTGCCCGACATTTCGAGCCCGACGTCGAAACCTTCCTTCATGCCGAGTTGCTGTTGAACCTCGGCCAGCGTACCTGTCGAGACGTCGAGCGCGACGCTGGCGCCCAGTTTTTTCGCCAGTGCGAGCCGGAACGGATTCCGATCGGTGGCAACCACGAAGCGCGCCCCGGCATGTTTCGCGACCGCGACCGCCATCAACCCGATGGGTCCGCATCCGGTGACCAGCACGTCCTCGCCTAGCACCGGGAACGACAGCGCCGTATGTACGGCGTTGCCGAACGGATCGAAAATCGCCGCGATTTCGAGATCCACGGTTGGCGCGTGCCGCCAGATATTGGCCATCGGCAGGACGATATATTCGGCGAACGCTCCGGGCCGGTTCACGCCCACGCCCATGGTGTGCGCGCACAAATGACGCCGCCCGGCCAGGCAGTTGCGGCAGCGTCCGCACACCACGTGACCTTCGCCGCTGACGATATCGCCGGCGTGAAAATCGGCGACGTTCGAGCCGGCTTCGACCACCTCGCCGACAAACTCGTGGCCGATCGCCATGGGGACGGGAATGGTGCGCTCGGCCCAGTCGTCCCACTTGTAAATATGCACGTCGGTTCCACAAATGCCCGCGCGGCGCACGCGGATCAGCACATCGTTCATGCCAGGCTTAGGAACGTCGATGTCTTCGAGCCACAACCCGGGCTCACGTTTACTTTTGACGAGGGCTTTCATGAATCTCCATTGTCCGAAATATTGCGACTGTCCGCATGCGTAACGGGCTGCGGAAAAGGCGCAGCCGCCTTTCCGAGCCGTGACCGCAGGGAGCGGTTTCCGATACTGTTCTCGAGCCCTGAACCGCCATGCGTAAGCATGCGGACCGGCGCCGAACCGCTACCGAGGCATGACCGCGGGGAGCGTCCTCAACGCGGCACTTGCCGATCCGCAACAACCTTGAGCGCCTCCTTATATCGTGCCTTCCGCACATTTTCTAACAGCCGTTCCCAATGAACCCTGCCGTAGACGATCTTCACGTCTTTGTCTCCCAGGTCCACTTCCCCCACCCACATGCGCCGATGATAGTCCCTGAATTCGGGCACGGTTCCGCTCCAATCGATCGGCTTGCCCAAGGAACCCAGGAACAGGAACGCCATCGTATAAAACAAGTGGGCGATCTGCTGCATCAGATGGAAGCGGGCGAGCTGGTACGCATCGGGCGGCGCTCCAAAATATTCCTGAAGATAAACCATTTCCTCTTGGTCATTCGCGACCACCTGGTTTGCGACCACCGCCAGGTCGGCATACCGGTCGTTCAGGAAAGCAGCTTCCCAGTCCACCAGCCATACGCGTTGCCCGTCGAAAAGGATGTTGTCCGGCTTGAATACGTCGTTGTGACTCGACACCATCTCCCCATCGTCACGCGGGTAAGCCGCGGCCAGTTCCGCATACCGGGCGAAGAACTCCTCGCTTTCGGCTTGGGGCAGAATGTTCGCCGCCTGAAACTTCTGGATGTATCCGTCGAGCGCAGGTCCTTTATCGAGCAGGAACGTGCACGAGGTGTTGAAAGGAGCCCTGGCAAAAGGCGGGATGGCGTGCAGCGTCCGCAGCAAGGCGGGTAACCGGACCAGCGCCTCCGCTACCGGGAGCGGTTCAGCCGCCACAAAATCCGTGATCGAAATCCTGTCTTCGATGTTGGTGTACCAGACCCGTGGCGCGACGCCAGCTTCAGCCGCCGCCTTCATGCACGTGTAATGTCGCGTTTGATCCTCCGTGCGCGTGATGATCTTCAACAGGTATGGCGATCCGCGCACGATCATGCGAAAGACCAGGGACGGGGTGTGACCCCCGGTAATCCTCGCGATGTCTTCGAACTCTGTGACCCCGAAAGCCTCGCGCAGCCCGCGAGTCACCGCCTCGCTGTTTTCTTGTGGAATCATGAACATGATGCTAACCGAATGCCGGAGTGAAATCTAGTCTTGTTTTCAATGAGTTAACTTGCTATCCTGAAACTGGAGGCGCGCGGCGACTCGTCTCGACCGGCTATATAATCGGTGCAGCGAGATCAGAACATGAAAATCTCTCTGCGGTCGACGTTTGCCCTATCTGCGATCTGCGCGCTCAACGCATTACAAGCCGCGGACCAGCCGAAGTTCGAAGCAGCGTCGGTGAAGCGTACTGACCAATGCGGAGTGGGGCACTCAGTCGACCCGAGCGTGATCACGCTCAACGGCTTCCCTCTCACCGTCGTTCTTGCGGAAGCCTTCCACGTCCACACGGATCAAATCGTTGGACCTTCGTGGCTGGAAGCGGATTGCTTCGCGATCGTCGCCAAAGTGCCCGAAGGAGCAGCCAAGGACCAGATCCCGGCGATGTTCCAGGCGTTGCTGGCCGAGAGGTTCAAGCTCGCCGCCCACAAGGAGAGCCGCCCGGCTCCGGGGTACGCCCTGCTTGTCGACAAGAACGGCCCGAAATTCAAGGAGTCCGACCCGAATTCTCCTCTTGCCGGCCAGGTGACGTTCCTGGCGGGGCCTGGAGCATCCGGATTCAAAGGGCCTGTAACAATGGCCTTTCTTGTTCGGAGAGTTTCGCAAACGCTGCACAGTCCGGTCGAAGATCTTACGGGCCTGAAGGGCAGATACGACATTGACGTCTCTTGGCGCGCCATGGAACCCGAACACCCAGATTCGGCAGACGCGCGAGCCGACATCTTTACTGCCTTACGAGACTCATTAGGACTGAGGCTGGAGCGGCGCAAAGAGCAAGTCGAAGTGCTGGTGATCGACCACATCGAGCGGGTCCCAACCGAGAACTGACCCCCTGTCGCGCTTGTGGCGCACGCACTCCTGCGTGCCGCGTCGACACTCGTGTCGACGCCTGTGGGCCTCAACGGCCGCCGCAGAATCGCGACGCGACGCCCTCATCGGGATGTGGGGCAGCGCCATGCGCTGCCAGTCCCCTTAAACGCCCCACCCCAACTCCCGACTTTTCAATCACCTCCCACTTCCACCCGAGTTCCCCTTGTTCTCCCCATGCGATAAACAAACAGAAAAGGAAACCAACATGTCGACACCTAACC
>JBEKOZ010000012.1:0-19107 GCA_049521275.1 Bryobacteraceae bacterium
ATACGTCCCAGCGAGCCTGGTGATGCGTTCCAGCCCGGCTCGCAACTCGAACGGCAGCGTTGGAAGATCCGGAAAATCGTCCACGTGAAAATTGGTGATCAGGTTCCCAAACCGATCCGTCTTCAGCACGACTCCGCTCCAGTCATGACGCGATAGCCGCGTTGGCTTGAGCAGAAAATTGCGCACCGGATCGGGAATCGGCAGCCCGAATTTCGCCGGAGCCAGTCCTTTGGCTAAATACGCCGCCGCGGGAGCAAAGACATCGCGTCCATGAAATGTTTTACTCACTTCTTTCAAAAACATCTTCTCGTTCGAGAGCACCCGCACCTTGTGACGCGAAGCATCGTAAATCATCGAGAGCACTCCGTTATCCGGCGCGATGAAAAACTGCCCTTCCGCCTCGCACAGAATCGGCCGCCGCGCGCTTCCCACGCCGGGGTCCACCACCACCACGTGAATCGTGCCTTTTGGAAAAAAGCGCCACGCCTGGGCGATCACAAACGCGGCCTCGTTCAGGTCGTGCGGCGCGATCTCATGCGTGATATCCACGATGCGGACGCGCGGCGCGATTCCCAGAATTACGCCCTTCATCGTGCCCACAAAATGGTCGCAGGTTCCAAAATCCGTGGTGAGTGTAATCGGTCCGCGTAACATCTGCTGTTAAAATCAAAGAAAGCCGTGCAGCGATACTATTTCGATCACAACGCGACGACGCCTGTATCGCCCGAGGTGCTGGAAGCCATGCTTCCGGTCATGACCGAGGTTTTTGGCAACCCCTCCAGTATCCATCATTATGGACAGGCAGCCCGCGCGAGGCTCGATCATGCACGCCGACAGGTCGCCGCACTACTGAATTGTTCCGATAGCGAAGTCGTCTTCACCAGCGGTGGAACCGAGTCCGACAATCTGGCAATTCTGGGAGCCGGCGCCGGCGGCCACGTGGTCACGACGACGATCGAACATCCGGCCGTGCTGGGCAGCGCGGACCAGCTACCGGTCACCCGAGTGCCGGTCGACCGAAGGGGCATCGTCGATCCCGACGCGATCCGCAAAGCCATGCGCCCGGACACGAAGCTGATCAGCGTGATGCATATCAACAACGAACTCGGCACCGTTCAGCCGGTGGAAGAAATCGGCCGCATCGCCCGCGAGGCCGGCGTCGCCTTCCATTCAGACGGCATTCAGGCGGCCGGAAAAGTGCCCATCGACGTTCGCGCGATTCACGCCGACCTGTACTCCATCAGTGGTCATAAAATTTATGCGCCCAAGGGCACGGGCGCGCTGTTCATTCGCAAAGGAGTTGAGCTTCGCCCGCAAATGCATGGCGGAAGTCATGAGAGCCACCTGCGAGCCGGAACACAAAATGTCGCCGGAGCCGTCGCTCTGGGCGCTGCCGCGCAATGGATCAGTCAGCACGCCGCCGCGGAATGGCCCGCGCTCTCCGTCCTTCGCGACCGGCTCGAGCACGGCGTTCTCGCCCGTGTCACCGACACCCACGTAAATGCCGCGGGCAGCCTGCGCGCTCCCAATGTCACCAACATCCGCTTCGACGGAATTGATAGCGAGGCGCTGCTCATCGCGCTTGATTTGCGCGGCTTCGCGGTTTCCGCCGGTTCCGCCTGCTCCAGCGGCAAACAGGACCCATCGCCCGTTCTTCTGGCCATAGGCCTGACCCGCGAACAAGCCAAGTCGAGTATTCGTTTCTCGCTCGGCCGTTCGAACGACGCGGCGCAGGTGGACGCGTTGATCGGGGCCGTGTGTGAATCGGTCGCGCATCTGCGCAAACTGGCGCCCGCCTATGCCTGAGAACACACTGGGGGCCGACACCATCGCGGTAGCCATGTCCGGCGGAGTCGATAGCTCCGTCGTCGCGGGCATCCTCCGCGCCCGCGGCGAAAATGTCGTCGGACTCACCATGCAGTTGTGGAACCAACGCCGCCTGCCGGAGCTTGTTCCCGAGGGCGGCGCGACGGGCCGCTGCTGTTCGCTGGACGATGTTTACGACGCTCGCCACGTCGCGCAGATTCTCGGCATTCCTTATTACGTCGTGAATTTCGAGGATCGCTTCGAAGCGCAGGTGGTGAAACCCTTCGTCGAGGAATATCTAGCTGGCCGCACGCCCGTTCCATGCACGCTGTGCAACAACTTCATCAAGTTCGACCAGTTCCTCGATATGGCCGCGGGGGTCGGCGCGGGGCGCATCGCTACCGGGCACTATGCAGTGATCCACTGGAATGAGGACAGCGGGCGATGGGAAATGCGCCGTAGCGCCGATCGCAGTAAGGACCAGACGTATTTTCTGTTCGGCCTGAAGCAGGATCAGCTCGCCCGCACTCTGTTTCCTTTGGGCGGAATGGAAAAGACCGCGGTGCGCGAACTCGCGCGCCAGCTCGGCATCCCTACCGCCGCGAAGCCCGACAGCCAGGAAATCTGCTTCGTGCCCAACGGCGATTACGCGGCCTTCATCGACTCCTATTTTCGCGAGCAAGGCATCGCGCCCGCTGAAACGCGCGGCGAGCTGGTCACTCCCGACGGACGCGTTGTGGGCGAGCATGCGGGCGTCCATCACTTCACTGTCGGCCAGCGCCGCGGTCTTGGCGTCGCCGCGGGCGAGCCTCTTTACGTCATCTCGACGGAGCCGTCATCGAAGCGCGTGGTCATCGGCCGCGACGATGCCCTGCTGCGCGCGACAATGACCGTGAATGACGTGAACTGGATCTCCATCGCCGCGCCGATTTCGCCGACACGAGCCGAGGTGAAGATCCGCAACAAGCATCAGGCCGCCTCCGCGACCATCACGCCCACGGCCGATCCCTCGCGCGTCGAAGTGCATTTCGATGAGCCCCAGCGCGCGGTGACGCCAGGCCAAGGCGCGGTATTTTACTCCGGCGAGCTGGTCCTCGGCGGTGGCTGGATTGGTTGAGTACCTGATTGCACGAGGAGCAATCGCACTCGTAGCCGCCTTCCCTTCTCTCGCAGTCGTCTTCGCGAAAATGCTCGACCTGTTCGTCCCGCGTCTTCGCCGCGTCGCGCTGAAAAACCTTACGCTGGCGGGATTCTCGAACCCCGCGCATATCGCCGATGGCGTTTTCCTATCCATCGCCCGGCTCCTGGCAGCTTTCGCCCGCTTGCCGCAGCTAAAGCCCCAAAACATTTCCACGCTGATTCGTTACGATGGTTTTTAAAACTTCCAGACGGCGCTCGCTCAAGGCCGCGGAGTGCTGGTCGCGACCGCCCATCTCGGCAACTGGGAACTCAGCGCCTTCGCGCATGCCTGGATGGCCGCGCCCATGCACATCGTCGTCCGCCCTCTTGATAATCCCCGGATCGATGCCCTCGTCGAGCGTTACCGCGCCCTTTCCGGCAATCACATCATCGAGAAAAAAGACGCTGCCCGCGGCATCTTGAAAGCCCTCAAGTCGGGCGACGCCGTGGGGATTCTCATCGATCAAAACACCACGCTCGATCAGGGGGTGTTCATTGATTTCTTCGGTACGAAGGCCTGCGCCGGAACCGCCTTCGCGAAGCTCGCGCATCATAGCGGAGCCGCCGTCGTCCCCGGCTTCGCCCTGTGGTCGGCCGAAGAACAGCGTTACATCCTGCGCTTTTATCCCGAAATTCCAATCAGCGGCGATATCGAGCAAGACACCCAACGCATTCACGCCCAACTGGAATCGGTCATCCGCCAATATCCCGATCAGTGGCTCTGGATTCACCGCCGCTGGAAAACGCGCCCTCCCGGCGAACCACCTTTGTATTGAATCAGCGTTTCTTGGGGAGCAAGGAAAACTGGAGACGCTTCTCCACGCCGTCCACTCGATCGAGCCGCACCTGGACTTTATCGCCAATGGAAAACTGTTTCCTGGTGCGCTGGCCGATAATCTTCCGCGTATTTTCGTGATAGGTGAAATGATCGCCGGCGAGCGAGTCCATCGGGACCAGGCCCTCAATGAACATCTCCGCCAGTTCCACGAAAAAACCGAATCGCTGCGTCGAGATAATCAGACCATCGAACTCCTCGCCCACATGCGCGATCATGAACTTCACTTTCTTCCATTCCACAAGCTCGCGCTCCGCCTCCGCCGCCCGCCGCTCCGTGGTCGACGACGATTCCGCTATCTCATGCAGATCGTCCTCGTACTCTTTTCGATCCAGATGCGCTTTCAAAATCCGGTGCACGATCAAATCCGGATACCGGCGGATCGGCGATGTGAAATGCGTGTAGCTCTTGGCAGCCAGCGCGAAATGGCCCACGTTCTGATCGCTGTACCGGGCTTGTTTCAAAGACCGCAGCATCAGATAACTCAGGATGCGCTCCTCGGGCTTGCCCTCAATCTTCGCCACCAGTTTCTGATAATTCCTGGACGTCAGCTTTTCGTTATCGAGCGCTACAACCTCGCCGCGAAATTTCTTGACCGGCGCGCCGCCGCCCACCAGAGAATAGCCGAACTGCGTCGCCACTTCTTCGAACTCCAGCACGCGCTTCGGGTCCGGCCGCTCATGGATGCGAAAGATCATCGGCAATCCCGCTGCTTCGATATGCGAAGCCACTGCCTCGTTCGCGGCCAGCATGAACTCTTCGATCAGCCGGTGCGCGTCGTTGCGGGCCGCCCGTTTGACTCCAATCATCGCGCCGAACTCGTCGAATTCCAGCAAGGGCTCCGGCAAATCGAAATCGATCGAGCCCCTCCGGTCGCGCTTGCGATTCAGAATCAGCGCAAGTTCCTGCATAAGCTCGAATCGCGCCACCAGCGGCGTGTAGCGATTCCTCAGCTCCGCATCGCCTTCGAGCACCCCGTGCACCGCGGTGTAGGTCATCCGCTCCGCACTGCGAATCACGCCGCGCGTGAACTCCTGCGCCACCACATCGCCCCGCTTGTCGATTTCGAGCAGCGCCGACAGCACCAGCCGATCCTCGTGCGGCCGCAGCGAGCACTGGTCCGTCGACAACTCGAGCGGCAGCATCGGCACCGCACGATCCGGGAAATAAACGCTTGTTCCCCGGAGCAGCGCCTCGCGATCAATAGGCGAGCCGGGCCGCACGTAATAACTCACGTCGGCTATGTGCACCTGGAGCGCGAAATTTCCGTTGGCCAGTTTTTCCACCCAAACCGCGTCATCGAAATCGCGCGCCGTCTCTCCATCGATCGTGACGACGTCTAAGGTTCGAAAATCCCTCCTCTTTGCTATCTCCGCTTCAGGAATTGTTCCGGGAATTGACCGCGCCTGCTCCAGCACATCGTCCGGAAACTCATGCGGAATGTGATGCGAGCGGATTAGAATCTCGACGTCTACGCCGAAATCTTCGGGCTTGCCCAAAATCTCGGTGACCCGGCCGATCGGCCGATCGCCATCCCCGAAGTCGAGAATCTCCGCGTTGACGATCATGCCGTCCAGGTCCGCGGCCGTCTGCACATCGATCGCGCGCGCGCCCACCCGGTTGGCCGAAACTTTTTTTGACGGGAACTCCATCCCTTCCGGAATTTCGATCCACTGCCGGATGCGATCCTCGTGCGGCACCACGTAATTGCCGCGCCTGCGCACCCGGAATTCACCCACTACCGAAGGATGCGCGCGCCGCACCACCTGCATGATTTCGCCATGCACCCGGCCGCGGTCCCCGCGCTTCAGGCGAATCGCCACCCGATCGCCGTGCATCGCCTTGTGAGCCTCTTCCTTTGTGATGTACACGTCGCCGTCGACTCCAGGCACGGGCTTGTCGGGAATCAGGAACGCATAGCCGTCGCGGTGAACGTTCAGCCGCCCTTCAATCAGCTTGCGTGTCTTTTGGATCGCCACGTTTCATTATGATGGATGCCATGGAACTGAAGACTGTGCGTCTCGAAATTCCCGGGAACGTCAACATCATCGTCGGCCAAAGCCACTTCATCAAGACCGTCGAAGACATCTACGAAGCCATCGTCAACACGGTCCCGCAAATGAAATTCGGCATCGCCTTCAACGAAGCCTCCGGTGCCTGTTTGACGCGCGTCGACGGCAACGACGCCGCGCTCGTCGAAAACGCGACCCGCAATGCGCAATCGATCGCAGCCGGCCACACCTTCGTGGTTTCCATGTCCGACGGCTATCCGATCAACATCCTCGCCCGCATTCGCGAGATCCCGGAAATCTGCACAATTTTCTGCGCGACCGCGAATCCATTGGAAGTAATCATTGCCGAGACCGAGCAAGGCCGCGGCATCCTGGGCGTAATCGATGGCAGCAGCCCGAAGGGCGTCGAAACGGAATCAGACAAAGAGTGGCGCCACAGCCTGTTAAGAAAAATCGGCTATAAGCGTTAGCCCTTCAACCCGGCAATCACTCCGCGCATATACGCGAAGCTCTTGATCATGTTCGGCAGCGGATCGGTATCGTCAATCTCATATTCCAGGTTGATATAGCCCTGATACTTCATCCTGGTAAGCTGGGCGAACAAGGCCGGGAACGGAATTTTGCCATCGCCGCAAGGCACCTGGCTGTTCTTGGCGGTAAAATCCGCCAGATCCTTCACGTGCATGTCCAGCAGGCGCGGTCCCGCCTCGGCGACGGTGGGCACCAGATCCACGCCGGTGCGAACCGTATGCCCGATGTCGATGCACAACCCGCAGCGCGGATCCATATTTTTCACGACGGCAAGCACATCCTGAGGCCTGGGAAAATTCGGATCTTCCGGACCGTGGTTATGCACGGCAATTTTGATGTCGTACTCCTTGACGAACTTTTCCAACTTCGGCAGAATCGCTTTATCCGGCATACAGACGATGGTCGGCATGCCAGCGGCCTTGGCGTATTCGAATTTCGCGCGAATGTCCGCCTCGTCGGCCGTGCGGAAATAAATGGTCCCTCCGCCGACAATCTTCAGCCCCGCCTTCTCCGTCTCCGCGACCGCCTTCTTGATATCCGCGGGCGACAAAGTCTGCGGCAGATGAACATCCTTATAGTTGATGTACTTCGCGAGCCTCGCGGTTCCCTGAATCGCGATCTTGCGCCCGAACTCGCGGAATGAGTAGCTCGCGACTCCGAGTTTCAATTCGCCCGCATCGCCCGCCGTCGCCGGCGTTTCTTCGCCGAACATTTCCACCGCCGAGAGCGCGCTTGAAGCAACAAGCGCACGGCTCAGCATCTGCCGCCTTGATGTCATCATGGTCATCACCTCTATCGATTGATGTTAATACAGGAATTAGCTATGTGCTGGCCGCCGGCCGCCGCCCCGGCCATAGGCGCCACGCGAGCAGCATCGTCAACACCTGCACCGCAACGATCATGGCCACCACACCCGGCCATCCGTACGCCTTCCATACCGGACCGGGGGCCGCGGAGCCCAAACTCCCGCCGATGTTGTACACCATCACGTACAGCCCAACCGCCAGCGCCCGGTTGGTCTTCGTGGCCACGCCGATAAACCCATTCGAACATGTCTGCGCGACAAACACCGCGTCGCAAACCAGCGCCAGCCCGATGATAATCACGACGACGTTCGGAACCAGCGTCAGCAGCGCGCCACAGGCTCCCGCCGCTATGCCGCATAACAACACCAGCCGGTGGCCGTACTTGTCGATGTACTTTCCCGCCCACGGCGTCACCACGGCGCTGGTCAGATAAACGAAGAACAGGGAGCCGAGGACCGATGTCGGCAGCGAAAACGGCGGCTGCGATAGATAGAAATTGATGTAAGTGAAAGTCGAAATCAGCGAGAAGAACACGCAGAATCCGACCGCGTAGGTGGCCAGCAGCAGTGGATTGCGAAAATGCTCGGCGGCCGCGGACCAGAACCCACTCGCGGCCGGAGCGGATTTTTTGCTCTCGACCGGCATGAACCGCCAGATCGCCAGCGCGCTCAGCAAATTCAGTCCGCCCAGCACCAGGAATACGTTATGCCAGTCGTATCTCGCCGCAATCAGTCCCGCCAGGAATCGCCCCAAAAACCCGCCCACGACCGTGCCGCCCACATAAGACGCCATTCCGCGCCCCGCTTCCGCCGCGCCCCATTCGTCGTGAATATACGCGATCGTGACCCCAAAGATGCCCGGCGTAAACACGCCTTGCAGAAAACGCCAGAACAGCAGCGAAGGTAGTCCCCACGCAAACGCCGCCGCGAGCGTCGAAGCCGCCAGACCGAAGCCCGCGATTACGATTGTCTTCTTGCGCCCGATGCGGTCGGAAATTCTTCCAGCCATGGGAGCGGTGAGCGCCATGCCGAGCGTGCTGGCCGTCACCGTGAGACTGGCCAGAAATGCGGTGATTCCGAGGGCCTCGCGCAGCACCGGAAGGATCGGTTGTGTCGCGTAAACCGTCAAAAACGCGCAGAAACCCGCGAAGATGACCGCTAACGTACGCTTGGTTTGGCGAGATATTTCTTAGAATACCATCGCCGGCGCCAGGTGCTGAGCGGAGCGGTGAGGGGATTACGCCCCGCGCTTCCGAATCTCAATATTCAGCCGCTTGATCTTCTGGTTGAGCGTCGACAGCGGCACATGCAGCGCCTCTGCCGCCGCCGTCTGGCTCCAGTCCGACGCCTCCAGCTGCTCGATGATTTTCCGCCGCTCGAAATCCGCGACGATCTCGAACAGGCTCGCGTCCTCCGCCAGCAACCCGCTTTCGTCGCGACGGATTCGCAGCCCCTTCGCCTCCAGCAAATGCTCCGGCAGCACGTCCACCGGCACCAATGCCTGCGACGCCAGCACCACGGCGCGCTCAACCACGTTTTCCAACTCCCGGACATTCCCCGGCCACAGGTGATCCATCAGGATCTGCATCGCTTCCGGTTCGAATGCCAGCACGCTCCGCCCGTTCGCATCCAGATACTTTTCGTTCTCCTTGCAGTACTTCGCGAAGAAGTGGTCCACCAGCGCCGGAATATCTTCCTTCCGGTCCCGCAAAGGCGGCAGCGCCAGGTTGATCACGTTCAGCCGGTAGTAAAGATCCTCGCGAAACTTCCCGTCCTCCACCGCCTTCTTCAGCTCCGCGTTGGTCGCCGCCACGATCCTCACATCCACGCGGATCGTCTCGGTCGACCCCAGCGGCATGAACTCGCGCTCCTGAATCACCCGCAGCAGCTTGGTCTGGGTTTCGAGCGAAATCGTGCCGATTTCATCGAAGAAAATCGTCCCTCGATTGGCGATTTCGAAATATCCCTTGCGCGACGCGACCGCTCCCGTAAACGCGCCTTTCACATGGCCGAACAATGCCGATTCGAGCAGATCCGGCGGAACCGATCCGGAATGCACCGGCACGAACGGATGCTCATGACGCGCCGAATGCGCGTGAATCGCATTGGCGATCAGTTCCTTACCCGTCCCCGTCTCGCCGGTGATGAGAATCGTCGCCCGGCTCGCCGCCACCTGCGCGACCAGGTCGAGAATCTTCAACATCCTCTCGCTCTTGCCCACGATGTTCGGGAAGCTGTAGCGCTGCTTCAGCGCCCGCTTGAGCTCGGTATTCTCGCGCTCCAGCCGGTGCTTCGAGATCATCCGCTCGATCTCGATCAGCAGTTTCTCGTTGTCCCACGGCTTGGCGAAATAATCGTTGGCGCCCCGCTTCAGCGCCTCCACCGCAACTTCAATCGAACCGTATGCGGTGATCATGAACAGCGGCGTCTCGCGATCCCTCAGCCGGATTTCTTCGAGCACCTCCATCCCGCTCTTGTCGGGCATCATCAGATCCACTAAAACAAGATCGTAGGTCGATGTTTCCAGCTTCCTCAGCCCCTCGGCCGCATTGAACGCCAGATCGACCCGATAATTCTCGCTCGAGAGCAGCGCTTCCAGACTCTCGCGAATATCGGGCTCATCGTCGATCACCAGAACGCGGCCGCGGTAAGTATTCTCGGGCGCAATCAGATCGGCGGGAAGGGGACCTTCAGGAATCATTAACGAATCAACCTGTCAGTTTGCGCGATGGCCTGTTGAGGAATCGCCTGCGTCGATACCGCGTGCGTGGACACCGCTTGTGCAGCCACCGTCGCCGGCGCTTGTTCCATCGGGGCAAGGTCGCTTCGCTTCGCGGCCACCGCCTCCGGGAATGATAATTCGAATCTGGTTCCTGCGCCGATCTCGCTCACGACCTCGATGTTGCCTCCGTGCTCGCGCACGATGCCGTAACTCACCGACAGTCCCAGTCCAGTCCCTTTTTTCGCGCCCTTCGTGGTGAAAAACGGATCGAAAATCTTCTCCATGTTTTCCCGCGCGATCCCCGCGCCCGAATCCGTCACCGTCACCAGCACCCGCCCGTCGTGAGCCGACGTCTTCAGCAGCAGCACGCCGCCCGATTCCATCGCGTCCCGCGCGTTCAGGAACAGGTTGAGAAACACCTGTTGCAGCTTTCCGGGATTCCCTTTGATCCGCGGCACCTTTTCATCCAGCTCGAGCGTGGTCTTCACGTGCGATTTGGTAAGCTGATGCTCCATCAGAGCCAGCGTTTCCTTCAGCGTCTTATTCAAATCGACCGCGACAAATTCCGTGGGCGAGGTGCGCGAAAAATTCAGCAGCGAATTGACGATCTCGCTCGCCCGGAACGTCTGCCTCGCGATTTTTTCGAGCAACGGTGCCTTCTGTTCGTCGCCTGAAATCTGTTTCGCCAGCATCTGCGCGTAGGTCGAAATCACCGCCAGCGGCGTATTCACTTCGTGCGCCACGCCCGCCGCCAGAAGCCCGATCGAGCTCAGCTTGTCGGCCTGCATCAGCCTCCGCTCCAGCTCCACCCGATCCGTCACGTCGTCGAAAATAATCAGCCGCCCGATCTGCGCCCCTTCGCGCGAAATCAGCGGCGCAATCGCGATATTCAGCGTCACGTCCTTCGGCTTCAGGACAAATTTGTAAACGTTTTCGATCCCCGGGTTCACGCGCGGATCCAGCCGTTCGCACAACTCCGCGGGCAACAACTCCCCGAGCTTCCTGCCCAGCGCGCGCTCCCGCGAAATCCCCGTCAGTTTCTCGATCTGCGAATTCCAGCTCTCCACCCGGTCGTCCAGATCCGCCGCCAGAATCCCCACGTTGATCGATTCGACGATGTTCTCGCTGAACTCCTTCAATTTCTCGTACTCTTCCACCTTCCGCGCCAGCGATTGATACAGCATCGAATTATCCACCGCGATACCCACGTATCCCGACAGCGTCACCAGCAGCTCCACGTCTTCGCTCGAAAGAAAATCGCCCGTGTCCGTCCGGCTCACGCCCAGGTACGCAATCGTCCGCCCGCGCGCCGAGCAGGGCAGATAATAGGTCAGCTCCAGTTCCGCGATCGACCTCCGTACCGACACCGGCATCTCGTGCGAAATCACGTCCAGCAAATTCCTCGTCCGTTCAAAAAACAGATACGGCTTTTTGGGGCTCGCGCTCAGAAAGCTCATATCCAGCCCGTACGGCACATTCTCCGTCTGCTTCCCGCGCCGGTTGCTCGCCAGTTCCAGCCGGAACCGCGACTCCGCATCGTCCCAAACGAAAAACGCCACGTGACGAATCCCGAGTGTGCGAATCAACCGGTCCGCCACGCTCTCCAGCATCTCGCCCAGATTCGTAGGCGACCCCAGTTCGCGCGCAAACTCGATCAGAGTGCGCCGGTAATCGTAGCGGTCCTTATAAAAGTAATACCGGTCCAGCTGCTCCTGGATCCAATTCCGAATCGGCTGAAAAACGAACGCGGCGATCAGGATCAGAGCCACCATCGCCGTCCCGCGCAATTCGCCCGCGCCGCTCACCGTGAAAATCAGTCCATAGAAAATCGACAGCACCGCCAGCGTCGCCAGCGTGTAAACATACCCTTCCTGGAAAATAATGTCGACGTCCATCAGCCGGTAGCGCAGAATGGCGTACGCCCAGGTCAGCGGAATCAACGGCAGGGACAGCACTGCCAGGTTCATCGCATGATTCGGAGGCAGGCCCATCAGATACGGCACCGCGTAAATCAGCGCGAACGGCAGCATTCCCACCACCGCCCCATTGCGCAGCCACGTCAGTTGCCGCCGCACCACCGGATCGTCCGCCCTTCGCAATTGCCACGCCAGCACCATCCCGCCCGTCAGATACATGGAACATAGGAACGTCAGCCACGTCCGATCCAGCATCCACCGCATTTCGAGTAGCGGCGCCGCCGTCCGCACATACCCGAACATCACTCCCAGGTGGAACGCCAGCAATCCCAGCCCCGGCAAATAGAGCAGAACCGCCGCCCCACGCCGCCGGATCCACTTCTGCGGCTCCGGAAAGACGCAGCAGAAATGCAGAAACAAAGTCGGCGCCAGGTAACCCGCGACGACATTGCCCAGATAAATGACCTTGTCGAAAGTATTCAGCTTTCCCGAATAATGGAACGCCGACATAATGAACGACGCCAGGCATAACAGGAAAAAATGCAGCGCCCGCGGAGCGTTGCCCCGGCGAAAATAGACAAACATGCCAATCGCCAGATAAACGACCGCCACCGCGTATTGATAGAAAATTGTGGAATCGCGCTCGGCCTGCCCGATAATCACCTTGGCGATGAACTTCACCCCGCCACGCTGAATTTCGTAATCCGCCTGCCGCCAAGGACCCAGCCGCGCAATCACCTGCGTCGCTTCGAGCGCGTTATCCATCCGCACGCCCTCAATCGACAGCAAAACGTCACCCGTCCGCAGTCCCCGCTTCGCCGCCGGACTCCCCGGATGGACGTAAGTGGCAACCACTTGCGAATCCCCTTCTGGGGCAATCTGATCCACCCAGGCCACACCGTCGTCAGGAAGCGCAAAATGGCTCTGCTGCTGGAAGTTGATCGCCGCGGCAATAACCGCCGCAACCGTCACGATCACCAGCAGCGCACTGACGAGCTGTTGCCTGAATTCCCTCATACCGCGACCGCAGACACGAACCCGGCCGATTCCGGAGCACGTGAATGACCACCCAACAACCGAAGCTTGTGATTGATTTTACAGCACTTCCGCGTCCAGAGCAAGTCCCCAATATGCAATTCTGGAGATTCCCATATACCGATGTGTATCCAACCGCCCCGTCGTTTCGCTACTCTGCGCGAAGGAGCCAGGATCGCGCCTCTAAAGACGACAGCCCAAGCGCTGCCGCTGGGTCGTAACAGAATCCCAGACAGATATCCCTCACCGAACTGACGTCTTGCTCCGGAGCCGAACTTTCGAGTTCGCTAAAGAGAGCCTTTACCTCCTGAGGCGGCTGCACTCCGTCTCCCGTGAAAGAGAATCGCCTTTCAGGAGTAACTAGGTACCACCCTTCCGCGTTCCATGTCCACAATGCCTTTGGAGGTGGCGTGTGCAGATTCCAGCCCTTTGCCTCCTGAACGAATGCGCGCGTCCGTTCGCTCAAGATCTGGGACGCGACCCCACTGCCATTCTGCTCATCGAACCGGTACTGTATCCATCGCCTGTCGGCACGAGCCACCCATACCCGTCTGTCCCGAAACTCGGATACGCACGTTTCATAAAAACGAAACCCGCGCTTTTCGACATGTAGAATCTTGAGCGTCGCTGAACCCATACCGCCAGCGTCAAACATCGGGATTTGATAGGGACTTGCGGAATAGACGAACCAAACCGCCAGGCCGACGCCGCTTGCCGCAAACGCGGGCCACAACCGCTGGCAAAGAGGAGATCGCCTTAAATTCCACCGCGGAGGGAGCAATCTCAGCACGGCGCACGCGACGGAGATCGAGATGAACACGAATGCTAATAGTCTGAACCTCGTAAATAGCGGGCCGCACGATGACTCCCAAGAGGGACCGATCTCACAGTTCATGAACAACCATGACGTAAACGGCCGAAACCTTATCTCTGTGAACACAAAATACGATGCTCCCATCAGCCCGGCTGCCAAGCCGAGCCAATATCCAAGCCTCGGCCTGAGAAAAATCGCTGCGGATGCCCCAAGGAAAATCACAGGACTCAACTCCGAGGCGATCTCGTATCCGCCTTCCCGGAAAAGATAGGTGCTAAAAAAGCCCACAATGCTCGCCGTCGCGCAAAGAAAAACCAACGCCACGATCAACTTAGCTTTCATCTCATTACTTGGACACCGCCAGGTCCTCCACCGGCTCGATTTCGCCAGCTAAACTGAAAAGATAGTGTCTTCCGCGACCATCCCCATCGCTCGTGCTGAAACCACGGCCTTCCGCATCCTTGCAGCCATCTCTTTCTGCCATCTTCTCAACGACATGATGCAGTCCGTCGTCCCGGCCGTCTATCCCATCCTGAAGACCTCCTATCATCTCGACTTCAGTCAGATCGGCATGATCACGGCCTCGCTCCAGATCACCGCCTCACTGCTCCAACCGCTTGTCGGCACCTACACCGACGCCCATCCTAAGCCTTATTCGCTCGCCGTCGGCATGGGATTCACCCTTACCGGACTCCTGCTCCTTTCCTCGGCGCCGAGTTTTCTCGCGATCCTCGCGGCCGTCGCCCTGGTCGGTGTCGGGTCGGCCGTCTTTCACCCCGAATCGTCGCGCATTGCCCGTTTGGCCTCCGGCGGGCAACATGGGCTGGCGCAATCTTTGTTTCAGGTCGGCGGCAATACCGGTTCGTCCACCGGACCGCTGCTCGCCGCCTTCATCGTCCTGCCGCGAGGCCAGCACAGCATCGCCTGGTTCGCCATCGCCGCCTTGATCGCCATGATGATCCTGATTCAGGTGGGCACCTGGTATAAGAACCATCAGCCGCCCGCCAGGCGCCACGCCGCAGCCGGCCACTCGACGCTTTCTCCGAGAAAAGTCGCCCTGGCCATGAGTGTCCTCATCGCGCTGGTCTTCTCGAAATATATTTATCTGGCCAGTCTCTCCAGCTACTACACCTTCTACCTGATCGCTAAATTCCACGTCTCCGTACAAAGCGCCCAACTCCACCTCTTCTTGTTCCTGGGCGCCGTCGCCGCCGGAACCTTTGCCGGAGGCCCCATCGGTGACCGCATTGGCCGCAAATACGTAATCTGGTGCTCCATCCTCGGCGTCCTGCCCTTCACGCTCGCCCTGCCCTTCGCGAATCTTCTCTGGACCGCGATCCTCACCGTCATTATCGGCGCGATCCTGGCCTCGGCTTTTTCGGCGATCCTCGTATACGCCCAGGAACTGGTCCCCGGCCGCGTCGGCGCCATCTCCGGACTCTTTTTCGGCTTGGCCTTCGGCGTAGCCGGCATTGGAGCAGCCATACTCGGGCGCTTAGCCGACGCCACCAGCATTACCTTCGTCTACCGGCTCTGCGCCTTCCTCCCCGCCATCGGCTTACTCACTTGGTTCCTGCCCAATCTGGAGTCCGGCGCGAACCGTAATTCAGGCGACCAATCCGCCGCCGGCGATCCACTCATCGACTAACCGGATTCGCTCCGAAAAGACCTGGTCGCCTTCCCACGCGGGAACCACCTCGCGCAATTTCGCGCGCACCCCTTCGACCGCCGGACTCGATTTCAACGGTGCCAGATAATCGAGCGCGCGCGCCGCGGCCAGGGCCTCCATCGCCAGCACCAGCCGCGTGTTGGCAACGACGTCCCGCAGCTTCAGCGCCGCGGTCATGCCCATGCTGACGAAGTCCTCTTTATTCCCGCTGGTGGTAATCGTTCCCGGCGATGCCGGCGTCGCGAGCACCCGATTCTCCGCAACCAGGGACGCCGCGGTCACCTGCACCATCATGAATCCCGATTCGAGCCCCGCATGCGCCGCGAGAAACGGCGGCAGGTCTTCATTCAGCGCCGGATTCACCAGCCGGTCGATACGGCGCTCCGAAATCCCGGCCAGCGCGGTCATCGCGATGGCCAGATAATCGAGCGCGAACGCCAGCGGCTGCCCGTGAAAATTCCCGCCCGAAATAATCTCTTCGCCGATCACCAGCGGATTGTCCGTCACCGAGTTCAACTCGATCTCAAACACCCGGCGAGCCTCGGCCAGCGTATCGCGCACCGCTCCATGCACCTGCGGCGCGCAGCGCAGGGAATACGCATCCTGCACCCTCCGGCAAGTGATGTGCGACTCGCGAATCTCGCTGCCTTCCAGCAACTTTTCCAGATGCGCCGCGCACGCCCGCTGCCCCAGATGCGGGCGAATCTCATGAATCCTCGCATCGAACGCGCGCGGAGTCCCCTTCAAGCCGTCGAGCGTCATCGCGGTCACCACATCGGCCGCGCCCGCCAGCATCTCCGCCTGCTCCAACTCCAGGCACGCGACCCCGAGCATCGCCTGCGTCCCATTGAGCAGCGAAATTCCCTCTTTCGACTCCAGCTCGATTGCATCGATCCCAGCGAGCCGCAAAGCGTTCCCGCCGTTCATCCGCGATCCCTGATATTCCGCCTCGCCCTCGCCCATCAGCACCAGCGCCATGTGCGCCAGCGGAGCTAGATCGCCGCTCGCCCCGACGCTGCCACGCGAAGGGACCACCGGCGTGACGCCCGCATTCAGCAGGTCGCACAACCGCTCCGCGACGATCGTGCGGATCCCCGAGAATCCCTTGGCCAGCACGTTGGCGCGGATCAGCATCATCGCGCGAACCTCTTCGCGACGCAGCGGCACGCCCACTCCCGCCGCATGCGATCGCACCACATTCCGTTGTAGCCGTGCCAGATCCTCCGCCGGAACGCGCACGTCGGCCAGCAGCCCCACGCCGGTATTTACCGCGTAAACCGGATCTTCGCCCGCGGCAAGCTTTTCGACCACCGCGCGCGACCTCCGCATCGCCGCCAGCGCGGCGTCCGAAATCGCCGCGTTCTCCTGACCGCGCGCCACCGCGCACACGTGTTCGATCGTCAGATCGTTCCCACTTAGCCAAACCATGTCTTCTACTATATTGACTTGGGCGATATTGACGTGACCCGCATTCCCTACCGCGCCACCGCGCAATCCGCCGCCTACCAGCACATCCGGAAGCTTCCGGTAAGCGTGCTGCTCGACAACGTGCGCAGCGCCTACAACGTCGGCGCATTCTTCCGCGCGGCCGACGGCGCAGGCGTTGAAGCGCTGCACCTGTGCGGCATCACCGGCCATCCGCCCTCGAACGCCATCACGAAAACCGCGCTGGGCGCTGAGGAAACCGTCGCCTGGGATCACACCTGGGACGCCGTCGCCTTGATCCACAGCCTCCGTGCCGAAGGCCACGAAATCGCCGCGATTGAAACCACGCCTCGGAGCGTCGATATTTTCGATTGGACCCCGCGCTTCCCCGTCTGCGTCCTGTTCGGCCACGAAGTCGACGGTCTGCGCCCTGAACTCGCGAGCCTCGCCGACACCCACATTCGTATTCCGATGCTGGGCGTGAAGCACTCGCTAAACGTCGCCACGGCGGGAGGGATCGTGATGTACGAATTGCTTCGGAAATACCGTATGCTGGCAGCAGGCTTATAGTATGGATATCCAATTCACAATCCGGGTCTTCAAAGAGGGCCGCATGTTCGTGGCCCACGCATTGGAGCTCGACGTTTCATCGTGCGGCGGGTCAGCGGCGAAGGCCGTCAAGAACCTTAAGGACGCCGTCAGGTTGTTTCTTGAAGCGGCAGAGAAGATGGGTACCCTCGATCGAATCTTAGAAGAGGCCGGCTATAAAATGATCGAGGATAAAATCCTGAGCCCGAAGCTTGTCAGCATGCAGCAGATATCGCTGCCGCTTCCGCTGACTCATGCCAAAGCTTAGCCCGTCTCCTATAAGCGGCTGGCAAGGGTCTTCGAAGCCGCCGGGTACAGGTGCATCGGCATCGAAGGTGATCATATGATCTTCACCAAGCCCGGGACGATCAGGCCAGTTGTAATTCCTAAGTACGACGCGGTGCCGGTGTTCATCATCAAGAACAATCTACGCACAGCGGGCATTTCCCGGGACGACTACTTCGCTCTCCTAGCCAAGCATTAACCATGCGACCATAACCCTATGAGCAAGACCCCAGCCTCCCTGCTCCTTCTGACCGCGCTCTCCGCCTTCCCGCAAAACCCTCGCACCATGTTTCCCGCCGTCCGTGGCACCCGCGAAATGGTCGGGGCCGCGAATAATCTCGAAGTTGAGGCTGGATACCGCATCCTCGAACAGGGCGGCAACGCGGTCGACGCCGGCGTCGCCAGCGTGCTCGCGGCGGCCGTCACGGAGCAGGATCATTTCGGACTCGGCGGCGAAATGCCTCTGCTAGTCAAAATGAATGGCAAGCCGGTGGTCGTCGTCAGCGGCATCGGCGTCGCCCCGAAGCGCGCCACCGTCGAGTATTACGAAAAGCGTCCCGTCGAGCCTTGGGAGCAGCCCGGCCTGCGCCGCCCTCCCATTCCCGGACAGGGCATTCGCGCCGCGATCACGCCCGGCATGGTCGACGGCCTGCTGCTCGCGCTCGAAAAATTCGGCACGAAGTCATTTGCCGAAGTCGCCGCGCCCGCCATTGAGGACGCCGACACGTTCCCGTCCACAGAGATTTTTTCGGGCACGCTCGGGATGTTCCAGCGAATTATCGCCCTCTGGCCCACGTCCCAGCAGTTCTATTTCCCGGCCGGATCGGTGCCCAAGGCCGGCGAGATCGTGCACATGCCGAACCTCGCCGCGACCCTCCGCGAAATGGCCGCCGCGGAGAAAAAGGCTCACGGCAATCGCGCGGCGAAAATCCGCGCCGTGCACGACGTCTTCTATAAGGGCGACATCGCCCGGCGCATCGCCTCTTTCAACGAACAAAACGGCGGACTGATCTCCTACGACGATCTCGCCAACTTCCACGCCGAGCTGGACGAGCCGCGCTCCACCACCTATCGCGGCTTCACCGTGAATAAGCCCGGATTTTTCACCCAGGGCCCCGTCATGATCGAGACGCTCAACATCCTCGAAGGCTTCGATTTGAAGGCGATGGGCCACAACACTCCCGAATACCTGCACACGGTCATTGAAGCCGTGAAGCTCGCCTTCGCCGATCGCGACCGTTACTATGGCGATCCGAAATTCAGCAAGATTCCCGAAGAAATCCTGCTATCCAAGGCCTACGCGGCCCAGCGCAGAAAGCTGATCGATCCCGAGCACGCCTCCATGGAATCGCGGCCCGGCAATCTCGGAGCATCGGCCCCCATGACCGGCAGCGAAGGAGTCTCGAAGGATCGCGACACCACCTGCGTGGACGTTTTCGATAAATTCGGCAACGCGTTTTCAGCCACGCCCAGCGGCGCATGGCT
>JBEKOZ010000013.1:0-19009 GCA_049521275.1 Bryobacteraceae bacterium
GCGGCCAACTCGAATCAGGCTTTTGAAAATGCTGACCAGTTTTCAAATCGGCGGAACAGAAAGGCAGGTTGCAAACCTCGCCCTGGGTATCCACGCTTCGCGATTCGATTTGCACCTGGCCTGCTTGCGTAACAAGGGCGAGTTGCTGCGGGAACTTGAATCACTCGACGTTCCACGTCCTGTGTTCGAGATCGGCCGCCTGTACACTCCCAGGACTCTGTGGCAGGGGATTCGCCTGGTTCGCTATATCAAGCGGCATCTCATCCAGATCGTTCACAGCTACGGCTTCTATCCGAACGTCTTCGCCGTTCCTGCCGCACGGATTGCCGGCGCCTCGATCATCGTCGCCTCCATTCGTGATCGCGGAGACATTCTGACTCCGGTGCAAAGATGGATTCAAAAATCGGTGTGCCGCCTCGCCGATTGCATCCTGGTCAACGCGGAGGCGATTCGCGACACGTTGATCGGGCAGGGATATTGCCCGGACAACATTTTCGTCATCAGAAACGGTATCGTGTCGTCGACACCCGGAAGGAGAGAGAAGGGAGCGGTTCTGCGCCAGGAGTTAGGACTGCCGCCATCCGCTCCTCTGGTTTGTGTGTTTTCCCGCCTGAATTCCATGAAGGGGGTGGAATACTTCATCGACGCGGCGGCGCTGGTTGCAGCGACGTTTCCCGAGGCGCGTTTTCTGATCATCGGTGACGGAGCCAAGCGGGAGGAACTCGAAGCACGCGCCAAGCGCCTCGGGCTCGAACAACGCGTGACATTCACCGGATTCCGAACTGACGTCCCGGAGCTGCTTCGGGAAGCAGCGATTTCGGTACTCCCGTCGCTGAGCGAAGGGCTCTCGAATTCGCTGCTCGAAGCGATGGCTTCGGGAGTCCCCGTGATCGCCGCGAGCGTGGGAGGCAATCCAGAGATCATCGAGCACGATGTTTCAGGTTTGCTGGTGCCCGCGCGGGATTCCACCGCGCTCGCAGCCGCCATAAGCAGCCTGCTTCACGACCCCCGGTTGGCGGCGCGTTTCGGAGAGGCCGGCAGGCGGCGAGTGGCGGAAGTGTTTTCCTTGGAGCGCTCTGTGGGAGAAGTCGAGAGCCTTTATGAGCGCTTGGTTGAGGCTCACGCCCCGGGCACGAGGAGACTCACATGAAAATGTTGCTGATCGGCCCCTATCCTCCTCCGCACGGGGGAATCTCGGTGCACGTATCTGGAATCCATCGACAGTTGATTGCGGCCGGCGCGCCGTGCGCAGTTCTCAACACCAGCCGGATCCGCAGCAGGTTCCGGTTCGCAATGGAATTGGCCCGTTATGCGGCCAGAGGGTGGACTCTACACCTTCACACCAACGGGCACAATCGCAACAGTTGGCTGCTGGCTCTGTTGTGCGGGATCGCGGGGCAAGGGAGTGGGGGATGCATTCTGACGCTCCACTCCGGCATGATGCCCGGTTATGTAAGAACCAGCCCCTCATGGCGCCGAGCGCTGGCCGGGTTTGTATGCCGGCTGTATTCGCGGGTCATCTTGGTTAGCCCTGAGCTCCGAGACGCAGCGATTTCGTTGGGCACTCCGGCTGAGCGTACTGAAATTGCGCCTGCGCGTCTCGCTACCGGGAATCCCCATGTCTCGCTCGACCCTCAGCTCATCGCATGGATCAAGCGGCATCATCCCCTGCTTTCAACCACGCTGTTCTTTCGGCCGGAATACGGCTTCGATCTACTGATCGAAGGGTTCGCGCAACTCCGGCGCCGCCATACGGCTCTCGGCTGCATCGTCATGGGCAGCGGCGAGCAATACGCGGAGGCTGTGAAACGAGTCCGCGAATGCGGTCTCGAAAGCGACGTTTTGCTGCTTGGCGACCTGGATCACGATCGTTGCCTCGCGTTGATTTCTCGTAGCCACGTGTTCGTTCGCCCAACGCTCAAAGACGGTGATTCGATCTCTGTCCGCGAGGCGCTTGTGCTAGGGGTTCCCGTCGTAGCGAGCCGTGTCGGCTCGCGGCCGCCTGGCACGATTCTGTTTCATCCCGGCAACGTCGAGGATATGCTCTCCAAGATCGAGCTGACCTTGGGCTCTCAGCAGGTCTTGCTTTCCGAGGAGGCCTGTGCCTCAACTTGAAATGACCAGCGCCATTGAAAAACTCAAGCGGCTGACTGCCATGAGTCCCCAAGAGCTTGCGCACCGAGTCCGAGAGACAGGGTACTCGCAACTCGAGCGCATCGGCCTCAGTACCGGCAATCCAGGCGCACCGGATGGATCAGGATTCAAGCAATATCTTGCAGCCGCGCCCGCGCTGCGCTTTTACTGTGGACATCGAGAAAGCCTGGGATTCATCCGGGAGAACTTTCCGGGCTGGATCGATCGAGCCGTTAGCGAGGCTGAGAGACTTCTGCGGCATGAAGTCCAATTGCTCCATTTTGATCCCGTCAAGCTCGGCCGGGAAATCAACTGGCACCGCGATCCAGTTACCGGCCGGGTTTGGGAGCGGCTCTTTTGGACGGCTTACCGTCCCGAACAAGATCCGGGGGAACGGGATTCCAAG
The DNA here is from genome assembly GCA_049521275.1 of Bryobacteraceae bacterium. Lineage (GTDB taxonomy): Bacteria > Acidobacteriota > Terriglobia > Bryobacterales > Bryobacteraceae > Palsa-187. Next base: position 2,540 of record JBEKOZ010000013.1, read on the forward strand.
ATCGTGCACGAGTTGAATCGTCACCAGCATTTACCACGGCTGGCCAAAGCCTACCATTTGACCGGAGACGAACGCTACGCTGCCGAAGCGGTTGCCCAGCTCCAAGGCTGGATAGAGCAGAATCCGCCCGGTTTCGGAATCAACTGGCAGTCGAGCCTTGAGATTGGGATTAGAACAATGTCCTGGCTGTGGACCGTCTTCCTGTTGCTTCCCTCCCCGTCCTTAGATAACGCGACGGCGCAGCACATCGGCGACTCCCTCTTCGCCCAACTGGAGCACGTTTATCGTTACTCGTCTCTCTTCAGCAGTCCTAATACGCACTTGATTGGAGAGGCCACTGCGCTGTTCATCGGTGGACTCGTATTTCAGGACCGGAAGCGTTCCGCCGAATGGATGGAGCAAGGCGCGGCGTTGTTGGCCCAGGAAGCGGACAGGCAGATTCTGGAAGACGGAGCACATGGAGAGCTGTCGGCCTATTACCACTGTTATGCCCTCGATTTTTATCTCCAAGCACTGGCTCTGGGGGAGCAAAACGATTTCCAATTTCCACCGCATATTCGCAAAAAACTTAGCGACATGCTGAATTTTCTCATGTACCTGAGTACCCCCGGCGGCACAATTCCTCTACTCGGGGACGACGATGGCGGCCGAGCGCTGGCCCTGGAACAGAGAAACTACCATTCCTTCAACGATGCACTGGGTTCGGGCGCGGTACTGTTCGAGCGGACCGATTTCAAACATCAGGCGGGTGATTTTTACGAAGAGACATTCTGGCTACTCGGAAAGAAGGCGTGGAAGGCTTACGATGTTATGGAGAGCGCGCCGCCCGCGGAGAATCAAGTGGTCTTTTCGAGCGCGGGTTACGCGATTCAACGTACCGGCTGGGGAACACTCGACAGCCAGCTTCTATTCGATATCGGCGGGCTCGGTATGCTTACGGGCGGCCATTCGCACGCCGACGCATTGTCCGTGGTCCTTTGGAGCCGAGGCCGGGAACTGCTGGCCGACCCGGGAACTTCGGTGTACAACGGCGCGCCGGAATGGCGGGAGTACTTTCGATCCACTCGCGCTCACAATACGATCACCATCGATGGCCTTGATCAGGCAGAGAAGAGCGGGACGTTTCGCTGGAAGACGAGAATGTCCACGCGTAGGCATCGCGACGCATCCCTTCCTCCGGAGTATCTCGAGGCCGAACAAGACGGGTATGGGCGACTGCCGCAGGGAGTGATTCACCGCCGCCGCCTGCTGCAGATTCCGGGCGAATACTGGGTTGTCGTCGATGACTTTCGCGGAGCCGGGCAACACACGTTCGATTTCCACTATCACTTCGGGACTGATGTGGATGCGACGTTGGTCCGCCCGGGCGAATCCGATCTCGTGGTCTGGGCGGCGAAGGCCGGACTGTTTCTGGGCATCTACGCTTCCCGGTCGATAACAGCCGAACTGCTCACCGGACAGACCGAACCGATCGCTGGATGGATCTCGCGGGGTTATGGAAATCGGCAGCCAACCCACACCTTGCGCGCCAGGTTGACCGGCGCAGCCGATGGCTCCTGCTCGACTCCCTTGGCGGCGATGACATTTCTAGCGCCGCAGTTCGCCGCTCCCCTCGTTGAGCGGCTGAAAGTGGACGCCGGCAGCGCGATCGCCTGCGCTTACAATTACGGTGCATTCAAAGACGTAGTGGTCTTCTCAACCGGGACCTCCGAAGTGCAGGTCGCAGGCATTCGCATGCAAGGTGAGTTCTTCTGGATGCGAACGGAGGGGCAGGTCATCCGAAAGGTCGTGGCGATTCGGGGACGCCTGCATGAAACAAATTTCTTGGAGGACGCCGTATGTGCGCCATTTGCGGCATCGTAAACTTCGACCACTCGGAGACCGTTGATCCGGCGATCGTCGCGAAGATGACGCGGACACTGGTCCATCGCGGTCCGGACGATGATGGGCTTTTTGTCGAGGGTCAGGCAGGTCTTGGATTCCGCAGGCTCAGCATCATCGATCTGAGCGGAGGCCGCCAGCCGATCTTCAATGAGGACGGCTCTATGGCAATCATCTTCAACGGCGAGATCTATAACTATCGCGATCTGGCGGCCAAGCTCTGTGCCGCTGGACACACGTTCAAAACCAGATCCGACACGGAGACCATCCTTCACGCGTACGAGCAGTACGGCGACGATTGCGTTCTGCATTTGCGGGGAATGTTCGCGTTCGCGATCTGGGACCGCAGAAGGCGCCGCCTTCTGATGGCGCGGGATCGGCTCGGTATAAAACCCCTCTACTACTATCGCAACGCTCGATTTCTTGCCTTCGCCTCGGAGATCAAGGCGCTGCTCGAAATCCCCGGCGTACCGCGGGACGTGAATCCTGACGCACTCGACCAATTCCTGTCCCTGCGCTACGTGCCCGGCCCACGAACCATGTTCAAAGGCGTCCTCCGGCTGCAACCCGGCCATACGCTGGTCGTCGATCATGCCGGCGTTCACACTCGAAAGTACTGGGACATCGATTATTCCATCAGGACCTCCGCTTCGCCGCGACAGATCGCCGCGAATTTCGAGGAACTGCTTGAGGAAAGTGTGCGTTTGCGGTTGATCTCCGAAGTACCGCTGGGCGTATTCTTGAGCGGCGGACTCGACTCAAGCGCGATCCTGGCCATCACGAACAAGGTGGCCGACGGCCAGAGAGTCAAGACCTTCAGCGTGGGGTATCCGACCTCCGGCAGGAAGGAGGAGAAAGATTGCGAACTCGGGTACGCGCGTCTGGCGGCTCGCGCGCTCGGAGGCGACCATTATGAATTTCGTTTGAGAGCGAAGGATTTTGAAGAGTTCATACCCGACCTGGTATGGCACCTCGATGAACCGCTGGCTGATCCAAGTTGTATCCCTCTGTACTTCGTGTCCAGGCTCGCGCGCGAACACATTACGGTGGTCCTTTCGGGCGAAGGTGCGGACGAGTGTCTCGCGGGCTACGGGATCTATCCGAAGATGCTGGCGCTCGACCGGTTGAACCGTCATTTCCCCTCTCTAGGGCGATTGGCTGGCGGGCTCGCGAGCATCACGCCGGGCGAGTCGTTACGCCGTTACCTGCGCATTTCCGGGCAGCCGCTCGAAGAACGTTACCGCGGGGTTTGCCGTGGATTCCGTGCCGAGAGCCAGCGGAGGCTGATCGGTGAGGATCGGATGCAGCGATCCGAACGGCAGGTAAGTGAGATCTTTCGTGAACACTTTGAAGCCGCCGGGAAAGCATCGCCCCTGAACCGGATGCTCTACGTCGATGCCAAGATATGGCTGCCCGACGATCTCCTGCTCAAAGCGGACAAAATGACGATGGCAAATGGCCTGGAACTGCGGGTTCCTTTCCTGGATCACAAGCTGGTCGAATTCGCGGCCGCTCTGCCGGATGACAGCAAGCTCGGCGGGGAAGGTGGAAAATCGCTCTTGCGCAAATCCATGCGCGGCGTCCTCCCCAGTGCCATCCTCGAACGGCCTAAAAAGGGCTTCCCGGTTCCCATCGCGTCCTGGCTCCGGGGGCCCATGCGGCAGTTCACCCGGGACCATCTGCTATGCCCCAGCTCCGCTTGCAACTCCTATGTGGATTATGCAGAGGTAACACGCATCGTCGAGGAGCACGAAAAAGGGCGCATCGATCGTTCCCAGGAGATTTGGACTTTGCTCATGTTTCAGTTCTGGCATCGGCAATTCATCGAGGGTACCTCGCAAAGGAGTTACGCAGCATGATGGAAGGCAACGACATCATTTTTTTCGCCAACGATTGGGGTGGCGACCCCTTGAGCAAACATCAAATCGCGCTCCAGCTTGCCGAGCGAAATCGGATTTTGTGGGTGAACTCGATGGGCAACCGGAATCCAACGGTCTCGGCGCACGATCTGCGGCGCGCGTGGAAAAAACTGTGGCAGTTCTCGCGCGGATGCGGGCCAGTGGCGAAGAACATCTTCCGGTTCTGCCCCCTGGTGCTTCCCTTTCACGGAAATCGCGCCGCACGATGGATCAACCGCCGCTTGCTCGCGTGGGGTCTGCGCCGCGCGTGCAGGAAGCTCGGCTTTGAGGCGCCAGTCACACTGACGTTCGTGCCGAACGCCGTCGACGTGGCGGGATCCTTGGGTGAGCGCCTGGTCGTTTATTACTGTGTTGACGAGTACTCGCAGTTCAGCGGAGCCAACCGAAGCGCGATTCTCGATATGGAGCGCCGGCTTATGGAAAAGTCCGACCTCGTCATCGTTTCCGCGAGCCGTCTTTACGAGACCAAGAGAGCCTCCAACGTCAACACCGTCCTGATCACCCACGGCGTTGATGTCGCGCACTTCCGAACAGCCTGCATCGAGGCGACACCGGTGCCGCAAGATGCCGCAATCCTGCCGGGTCCCGTAATCGGCTTTTACGGTCTGATCGAAGATTGGGTGGATCTCGATGTGATCCGCCACATGGCCATCGCCAGGCCGGGATGGTCGTTCTTGATGATCGGAGAAGTGAAGGCGGACACGTCGGCGGTCAGTAGTTTGCCTAACGTGCATTTCACCGGGAGGCGCGCTTACCAATCCCTTCCCGGTTATTGCAAAAAGTTTGATATCGCCGTCCTGCCATTCGTGATAAACGAGCTTACGCTGGCCGCGAATCCACTCAAAGTGCGGGAGTACCTGGCCGCCGGCCTTCCCGTTGTCGCGACGCCGCTGCCGGAAGTCCAAAAGCTAGGTGCGTTGGTGTGTGTGGCGACCACACCGGAGGAGTTTCTGCGGCAGTGCGACGGATTGCTCGATGCCGGCAGAAGAGGTCCCGATTTGGCAGTCTCGCGTCAAATGGATGGAGAGTCGTGGGAGGGAAAAGTGGAGGCCCTGAGCGAGTTGATCATGCGCCTCCCCGCCCACGCGAATGAATGCGTTCCTGGCGTCGCTGCCCGGGGGCAATTAGCCTAGCCGTGCGCCCGATTCTCATCATGATTCTGTTGGCGACGCAGACCGGCTCGCGCCTGGCCGCGAGCGAGCCGTCTCCGCTCAGATGGTGGATTGTGGATCCGCTCGAGAAGATTAAACCACTGGACGCCGTCCCGAACTCTCCAGTTACAAGGGCGGATTTGCATGCGGGACGCAACGAGTTCGAGCCCTTCCAGATCGTGCTTCGAGCGGATGACGCAGACATAGCGGACATCGACATCGAGGTTTCGGATCTGCGCACGAGCCGGGGAACCAAAATCTCGCGGAACAATGTAACGGCGTACCTCGAACAATTCCTGAATATCACTCAGCCTTCGTTAATCGGCGGTGCCACCGGTCTATGGCCAGATCCTCTCATCCCCCGTATCGATCGATACGCACACGAGAGACGCAATGCGTTTCCATTCGTGCTTCGGCGCGGCCGCAATCAGCCGCTGTGGGTCGAGATCTTCGTTCCAGAGCAGGCCCGGCCGGGAAAATATTTGGGCTGGGCTCGCATCTCCCGCGGCGGGAAATCGGCTGTCGACATTCCCATCAGCCTCACGGTCTGGGCCTTCGTTCTTCCTTCGACGGCTACGCTCAAGTCGTCGTTCGGACTGAGTGGCCCCGCGCTTTTACAGCAGCACCGTGGTCAGTACACCAACGACGACGATTTGTACTCCCTGACCCGGGTTTACGCGAAGGCCGCCCTCGAGCATCGCATCAGCATCCACGGGGGAAGCATGGTGCCGCCGCCATACCGGCTGGTGGATGGCCGCATGCGCCTCGACTGGCAAGCGTACGACGCCGAGGTCGGCCCCTTTCTGGATGGCACGGCGATTCCAAAGGGAGAGCCGCTATCCGGTGCGCGGGCGACTTCCGTTGACCTTCGAACACCTTCGCGCTTTCCGCACGCCGAACAACAGGCGCCTTACTGGGCGGAATCGGTCCGGCATTTTCGCCAATCGGGCTGGTACGATCGGCTGTTTCTTTACTTGTGGGACGAGCCCGCGCCGGCCGACAAACCTATGGTGCTGGTGCGCGGGCGGGCGGCCTTGCTCGCCGACCCCGGGATTAGGAACCTGGTGACATCGCCGTTCACGCCTGAATTTAAGGAAGTCGTCCAAATCTGGACTCCTCTGGTCAATTGCCTGGTGCGGAAGCCGGGATTCGACGACTTCTGCGCCGAGGCTCCGCCGATGGAGGTTTATTTGCACGAGGCCGAGGGCGGCAAGAGCCTGTGGTTTTACCAATCTTGCGCCAGCCACGGCTGCAATATGCAGGGAGGGTCGTATTTCACCGGCTGGCCCAGCTACATGATCGACGCATCCGGCGTCGCCAATCGTGTGATGCAGTGGCTCGCCTGGAAGTACAGGATCGAAGGCGAACTGTATTTCAGCATGGATGAAGCTTACGGACGCGATAAGGATCCGTGGACTGACGTTCGTCTCTTCGGAGGAAATGGCGACGGCACGTTGTTTTACCCAGGGCGGCCTGACCGCATCGGCGGGCTCACCGATATCCCGATCGAAAGCATCCGGCTGAAGCTGATCCGGGAAGGGATGGAGGATTACGAATACCTGGCTTTGCTTGCCAAACTGGGAGGGCAGAAGGCGGCCGACAAGTATGCGGATCGAATCGTAAAGCAGCCTTATCTGTGGGAGTCGAGCCCTGAAATCTTTTTGAGAGTGCGCCTGGAAATGGGCAAAGCCCTGGACCGGCTCGTGAGCCTGCGCCCTGAAAGCGTGAGCAATGAAGAATAACGGAATAGAACGAACGGTCTTGGAAATCAGGCAACCTTTGGCGCACGCAGTCACCTTCTTGTCTCCGCACTCATCGGGAATTCGCAAGTCGTGGATCCGGCTTCTTGAACGATGCGGCCCTTGCGGTCAATACGCGTCTTCGCTCTCGGGACTGCAGCTGACGGCTCGAGTCCGGCATCTGGCGGCCACCGACCCGCGCACCTATCGGGAGGAGTCCGAGCTGGAAGGTCAGGATCTGGCTCGGCGCGGTTTACCAGCGGGATGTGTCACCGCGGCCGTCTCTTTTTATGTTGAATGCTGTCTGCCGTACTTGCTTGCCGCCGATGGTAAAGGAGCGCGATGGATCAGAGCGTTGACCCGTTGGGCCTCGGTCTATCAGTTCTTTCTGATGTCCGGCTATTCACGGCACGAGGCTGCGCTGCGGGTTTCGCTGGAAGAAAAGATCGGGCTGGCTGAGCGGCGCGCGCAGGACTTCTCCGTCGAGATCGCCAATGCGTACGAGAAAGAGAGACGCCGTCTGGCCCAGGATCTTCACGACGAAATCGGCCACGACCTTATCGTGTTGAAGCTGTACACTCAGGTCATCGCCCTCGATTTGAAGAAAGGCGAGATCGACCAGGTGCGCCGCAAGCTGAAGGAATCAGTGTCGCTGATCAAGCATGCCTTGCAGGGTGTCCGGCACTTGACATTTGATCTGGGTCCCGCGATCTGGAACGAACAGGGCTTCACGCCTGCGATTCGGTTGTACGCGCACCAGTTTTCTACCAGAACCGGGCTGAAGGTCAGCTTCCGCGCGGCTCGATTGAAAGTGAAACTGCCCGCGCGTTACGAAACGGCCCTATACAAAGTACTGCAGGGGGCCCTCTCCAATATCGCCGCTCATGCGGACGCGAAGCGTGTCGGCATTACCATCGAAAGCCGGCGGGATGGCGTGATCATGAGAATTGAAGACGATGGGAAGGGGTTCAACGTAGGGAGGAAATTGGCCACGCCGCCCACATCCTACGGTCTCCGCGCGATGCAGGATCGCATCAAACTCCTGGGCGGCAAAGTTCAATTTTCGTCTCCTCCGCCGCCACGGGGGACGGCGCGCACCGGCACAACCGTTGAGTTTCATCTGCCGCTTCACGGAAATGACAAAACATGAGGGATAAGACTACTGTTCTGCTATGTGACGATCACACGCTGTTTCGCGAGGGAATCAAGGCCATTCTTCGGGACGAACCGTCGATCGAGATCGTGGGCGAAGCAGACAACGGCCGGGAAGCGGTCAGCAAAGCACAGCGGCTGCACCCCGATATCGTCTTCATGGATATCGCCATGCCGGACTTGGGAGGCTTCGAGGCAACCAGCCGCATTCTTCGGTCAAGTCCGAAGACCAAGATCCTCATCCTCACGATGTATGAAGAGGAAGAGGTGATTACCCGCTGCCTGAGGGCAGGAGCGGCCGGCTACGTTCTCAAAGATGCCCCGCGCTCGCATTTAATTCACGCCATCGACGTGGTCAAGAAGGGCGGCCAGTACTTGAGCCCCCGCGCGCTGAAGAAGGTGGTCAGTCTGCATGTGAGAGGCCCCCAATCTCTCAAAGGGGGCAAGACCGTCGACAGCGGGGCAACCGATTATGAGCGGCTGAGCGATCGTGAGCGTGAAGTCCTTAAACTGCTTGCCGATGGCCTCTCGCCAAAAGAGATCGCTACGCGACTGCTCCTCAGCGTGAAGACCGTGGATGCGCACAAGACCAACATGATGCGCAAGCTTGACCTGCACGATCGCTCGGCGGTGATCAAGTTTGCGATTCAGCGAAAGCTGATCCGGCTTCCCTCGATTAAAAAATAAAACGCCAACCCGCGGGCCGGCGCTACATTCAAGTTAGTTTCGTGCTGGGTGTTCCCGGGATCGACGCTCTTGTGGCGCAGGCCCGAGCACAATCAGGTAGGTATCGCCGTAGTTGCTGGTGTATCCCTGCTCGAAGGCCGGCAGATCGAAGTTGCTGGCGTAGAGCAATCGCGTTCCGTCGCGGCTGGTTGAGAGCTTGGGTTCCCAGTTGTAGCTATTGATCGGACGGCTGCGATGCTGCCCCCACCGCGTCGCCCCGGAGCCGTCCAGCTTCACCTGTAAAACTTCATTCGCGTACGGAACCCAGGCGCTCGATCCCGGGTTGGGGTTGGCCGGAGCTTCCGTGTCGACAAACACGGTTCCGTTTCCGTCCGGAGCGGAAATATGCACCGCCAGGCTCCAGTCGAGCTGCAGAAGGCAGGTTTCGGAGGCGTCCGCCAGCCGGATCTTCACGATTCCGTTGTTGCAGTTCGCAATCGGCTGCGGATCGTCCGAGTTGGTCCAGATCAGCACCTCATCGCCATTGTTGTCGTTCGTGACGTCCTTGTGCCCATCGGCATGGCCCACCTGACGCAGGAAATTCATGTTGATGTCGAACAGTTCCTGGCCGGTGTAGCGCGCGGTCCCCGACGTGTACCAGCTCAAGATGACGTTGTTCTTAGGTGTGATGTACACGCTATCGAAGGATCGGCTTCCGGCGTCGAATACCGCGAACTTTTGGTCCGTGCTGATCTGGTAGACGAAAACGAATTCGTTATCTCCGACGTAAACGAAATGATCGCCGTCGAGAGAGATATCCATTTCGCCATTGCCGCTGATCGCCGAGTATTCGCTGAAGGTGTGGACGACGGTCGTGCCACCTGTCGCGACGTTGTAACTCTTTAGTTGATTGCCCAAATGATAGTACAGCGTCACGTTGTCCTTGCGCGACCATCTGGGCTCGCTCGAAGCGCTGATTTCGAGCGGTAGATCATGCATGTAAAGGCCGGAGGATCCGTCGTACAGAGCGAAATAGCTCTCGTGGATCAGGATGAACCTCGAATTATCAGTGGTGAAGGCGCTCATGGTCGCATATTCATTCTCGATCCAGGTGAGGTTGCCGCTTCCGGACGCATTGGGCGTGGAGAGAGCGTTCGATACTCGTTTGATGGTCGAGCCGAATACCGGATCGATGTAGGTTTCGCCGGCGCTGGGCGGAATAAAGCTATCGTAGTTCGGCGCCGGTTCGACTCCCGTAGTCGTTACTTGAGCGAGAGCGGCTCCGAACGAAGCGATGAATAGAACAAATAATGCAAATAATGGAAGCGGACAAGAATGTTTCATGGTGAGACTCCTTAGTGGTTCTTTGGTGATCGGAATCGGGCGCGTGGAAAGTGGGTGGACAACCCGGACGCCATGGGTACCAGCCCGCGGACCAAATTCTCCTGATCGATACAGGCGTCCGCACCGCACCTGCGTGCGTCGCTGATCAAATCGCTGTTGGGACAAATCAGGATGAGCTTGGAGAAAGGACTGGATGCTTTGATGGCCACGACAACGGCACAAACGCCGGTGCTTACGAGTTTTACGTTCACGACGATGAGTTCGGGACGCAGCCGGTCGGCCTGCCGCGCTAGACTCCTGAAGCCGCGCAGACTGCCCACAACTTCGAACCCAAGCCGGTCATGGAACAGGTGTCGAATGACACGGGATAGGGCCGGAGAGCTGACCAGCAGTATTCGAATTTTGCGCACTTCCACCTCGCCTCTGAACGCGCAAGGTTCTTTGCCTCACTCATCCACTGCCTGAAAAATACGGGGACTATGAGGATTGTGCGGCAAGGAGGACGGTTAGAAAATTAGGCTCGATCCCTAGGGCGGGTGCTTTCGCTCTTTAGGGTGGTGGCCAGTGCCGCTTTAGGGTGCCACCTGAGAAGCGCAGGATTTTGACATTAGAAAACGGGCTCAACCAGCGCAATCTCTCCGAGATCGAAGGCAAGCGAGCCTTGTTTGTGGTGAACTCTACCGCCGAAGAAAATGCGTGGAGTCGTCTCGGAAGGGATGCTTTTTGACATCGGCTATGCAGACGGCCTCACGCCTGTCTTGACTGCGCCGGTCAACGCTGTAAGCCCGGACCGCCGGTCGGAGCCTTCATCGAGGCTTCTACTTTCGCGGGTCGAAGCGCACTTCCACCTCGGTCTTCACTCTGATCGGGTGGCCGTCCTTGAGCGTGGGCTTATAGCGGAACTCAGACCACGGCACGGTCTCGCAAAGTTGCGAGCCGCTGTTGAGCTCCGCGATCTTGCCCTCCTCGTCGACGACGACTTTGCAACGAGCCGTTCCGCCCGCGGGCTCCCAAAGGGGCGCGGCGAGGACGGTGGGACCCTCGACCAGGAGAGCGCGTTGTTTGTCCGCCGGAACAGAGACTTTCGGCTCTTCCTTATCCGCGTCATCGGCGTCCTGCGGTTTCGCGGAATCGGCGGGAGCGGGCTGGATCCGGGTCACCAGGAACACGGGTCTGGCCGGAAAACGGTTCACCTTGGTGCGCAGACTGCTGGAGTATGAATCCGTCAGATCAAAGGCCAGCCCGGGCCAGGCCATCTTCACCACACGATTGCAGCTTGCTTCGGGCGGATAGCCGTTTTTGCCCTGGCCGGGATCGCCAATCGCATCGATGGCCTTTTGCGCATAGACGCCCTCGGCAATGTACTTCTTGTCGGCCTCAACCTCGAAGGCCTTGTTGAAGAACAGGCGGTAGTGTTTCAGGCCATCCACGAGGTAGACGGAAGAGCCACCCGCGTTCAGAGCGGCGTCTAACGCGGTCGATTCGTCGAGACGAACCACGGCTTTGCCCTGGATTTTGTCTGGTGCGGCGGCGGGTTGCTTGACGGACGGTTCACTCGAACAGCCAGCCAGTCCGGCCAGAGTCAGCGCAAGGAAGCAAAACAAGTACGTATTGCGGGTCATCGATCGTCCCCTCTTTTCAAGATGCCTTGTCAGAATCTGACGTTATCACGGGGCGTGGGCGGAGACAACTGATGAGGCCGAGTTCAACATCGCGCGAGCCATTCACGATCGTTTCACCGCTGAATTACTAGTGGTCGCGCTGGAGCTTGTAGGCCAGAGGCATAGTGTGGCGACCGGACCCCCGGCGGGACGAATCCAGCGCGGCACGACCGCCCGCCGGGAGTCCCAGCGTGAGGATCCCAGTCCGTCTCCTCTCAAGGATTTCCCAAAACTGCCGATGAGAAGGGCATGGACCGGCGGCTTGAGGAGCGTTATCAGACGAACTTGGCGGCGATCGTGACCGATATCGCGGCACCGGATCGAGTCGTCTCGGGTCGAATCGTAAACGTGTCGCAATCGGGTATCTGTGCCGCTCTTTCCATGCGACTCGCGGTCGGCGCGACCGTTAAAGTTCAGATCGAAGACTGCATGTTGTTCGGTCACATAATCTATTGCGACGAAGAACCGCCGTTCCGGGCTGGCATCGAGATCGTGCAAGTGCTAATCGGTGAATCCGATCTCTCCCGACTGGTGAACGCAATCCTCGCCGAGACCATGCCGAATACGCCGGGCGTCGTGGTAATCTCAACGAAGTGACGCGCGACTGCCGTGAGCCGCTGTGGGCAACTACGAATTGTCCACATTCCGGCTCTGTCCACATTCCGGCTCTAGACACCAAGGTCAAGATCGAGTATCCTGGAGCGCGTGCCTGCGCTGCAAACTTTCGCCCTCCCGACGGGCTCGTTGACAGTGCCGGCGCGGGCGGAAACGTGTCGTTCACCGGAATCGCTTGTGCTCTCACTTGTTGTTCCGACCTACAACGAAGCCGCGAACATAGAACCTTTCCTCCAGCGGCTCCGAAGCTTGCTTGACCCCGAGTTGGGCAGCCGCTACGAAGTGATCGTCGTGGATGACAACAGCCCCGACGAGACGTGGAAAGTGGCGGAGGGTATCCAAGCCGGCTACCCGCAGCTTGTCATCTTGCGCCGCGAACAGGAGAGAGGACTATCGAGCGCAGTGATCAGGGGATGGCAAGCCGCCGCCGGCGACATTCTCGCGACCATCAATGCGGATTTCCAACACCCGCCCGAATTGTTGCCGAAGATGCTGGAACTGGTCCGCCAGGCGGATCTCGTGATTGCGACCCGGCTGGCCGCGACGGGTTCGTTCGGCGAGATGCCCTGGCAGCGGCAACTCCTTTCAAGAGGAGCAAAAAGAGCGGGCGAATTCTTCGTGCCGCAGATATTCAGCCGCGTCTCCGATCCGTTGAGCGGATACTATGTGCTGCGACGAGAAGCAATTGAAGGTATCGAGCTGCGGCCGACCGGCTTCAAGACGCTGATCGAAATACTCGCGCGCGGGCGAGTGAATACCATTGCGGAGTGCGGATACGAGATGCAAAGGCGGCGACGTGGGCAAAGCAACGCAAGGTTGCGGCATTGGATGGAGTATCTGATCCAACTCAATCGCCTCCGCGTGCATGCCGGGGCGCGTAAATCCTAGTGGCCCTTTTTCTGCTGGTTCTCTGCTGTCTCGCGGCGCTTGGAGTCAGTGTCTGGCTTGCTGTTCAGCTTCGGGATCGAGAGCCGTCTCTGCGCTGGTTATGCGCGGCCATACCAGTTCTTTCGTGCCTCTTCACGATCGAGGTGCTAGGGGGGATCCTCAGGGCGCCGACCTTGATCTGGAACGAAATCCGGCTCTCGCGATCCCTGGCTCTGCTCCAGGGCTTCCATCTCTATCCTGGCGAGCACGAGATTGGCCCGATTATCGGAACGCTACACCCACCCATCAGCCACTATCTCTTCATTCCGGCCGCCGAGATCCACGATCCGACCGTGTCCACTGTTGTGGGATCGCTATTAGCCTGTGTGGTCGTGTTTTCCGCATTGGGATTCGCGCTGGTCCGGTCCGCTCCGCTTGTCAGCGGGCGTTGGGCGATCGCGGCATTGAGTTTCCTGTTCTGCGGGTTCCTGATCATCGAGAGCGAAGGCACTTTTAACACTGCATTTAGCATCCACACGGACGCCGCCGCGCTTGCGTTTGCGACGATAGCGTGCGCTTGCCTCAGCATCCGCGACCGCATGACGACAGTCGCTTCCGTGTGGATGTCGGCCGCGGCATGCGCGCTGGCCATCGCCAGCAAACAGACGATCGCCCCCGTCGCTCTCGCAGTTTCCCTGTACATTGCCATTACGGATGGTGGAAAACGGTTCGCGCTGTTCTTGTTGGCGAGCGCCGTAACAGGCGGCTCACTACTCGCTTTCCTGCTGGCTGTTCTTCCCGCGCGAGCTTTTCTATTCAATACTCTGATACTCGCCGCGCACAGGCCCCTCAAGCCTGGATATGCGGAAGTTCTGGTGAGGGCTTATCGCATGGGTCGACTGGAAGCGCTGCCGGCGCTCTTACCGCTTTTGTTTCTTGGGATCTGTTCCTGGACCGGGTCGCGGCCGAAGTGCGAGATTCGTCAGTTCTTCGCCCGAAACCGCTGGATCGTTTATCTGATGGCCAGCGCAGCCTTGGTTCCGGTATCGCTGAAGGCAATGATCACCGTTGGCGCGGATGTCAACCATCTTGGTTTTGTTCTCTACTTCCTGTTTGTCGCAGCGGGGCTTGCAATCCAACAGTATTTCACTGATGCGAATCCAGCGGTGCGGTTGAGTTCCAGGCTCTTCCTCACAACGGGGATACTCGTCAGTGTAGCGCCTGGAATGCTCCTCACCGTGCATGCGAGCCTTCGCAATCTTAGAGAGAACACTTCTCAAATCGCCCATACTTACAACTTGCGCCACCCTGGAATGGCCTACTTTCCCGACAATCCCATGACGTCTCTTCTCAAGGATGGAAAACTGTACGATCTTGATACTGCGCTTTATGATCGCGAGATTGCCGGGTATCCTTTGACGCCGCAGCAGCTTCAGTCCGGACTGCCGTCCAGCTTCACTCTGGTCGCACTGCCGCCGGATGCACATATTCAATCGAAGGCGCTCCACGGACTCGTCGCGGGTTTTGTCCGGATCGCCGATCCGGAATTACCGGGATGGATTGTCTACAGTCGGCCCCCCCAGCATTAGTACGATGAACACCTACATGCCCAAGCGGAATGTTTCTCGACGGAAGGCTCTGGAGCCGGCTCATGCAGGATAAGTTCGCTGCCTCTTCTGCAACGACTTCTCCTGTGTCGATCTTGGTGGTCGGTCTTGGATACGTGGGCTGCGTCACTGCTGCCTGTCTGGCCAGCCTGGGCCACCACGTAACCGGCGTAGACCCTGACGAATCTAAAGTGAGCAGGATCTTGGCGGGTCGCGCGCCGTTCTATGAGCCTGGTCTCGAGGAGCTGTTAGCGGCGGCTGTGAACTCGGGCCATCTCTGTGCTACGACATCCATGGCCAGCATAAATGCCACCGTTGTGTTCATCTGTGTGGGCACTCCCTCAGATAGCAACGGCGATCTGGACCTCAGTCATCTGCGGCGTGCGATCGAAGAACTCTCGGCGTCTCTGGCGTCGGACAGTCCGCCGGTGATCGTCGCGGTTCGCAGTACTGTGTTCCCGGGCACTTGTGAAGAAGTTGTCATTCCGATGTTTCAGAATCTTCCGCAGGTGAAGATACTCTCTCATCCCGAGTTTCTGCGAGAGGGCTCGGCTATCAGCGACTTCTTGGAGCCGCCTTTGCTTGTTTTCGGGGGAATTGACGCGATGGCGGGAGCCCAAGTTGCGGCGCTTTATGTGAAGTTGCCAGCTTCACCGTGTTTTGTGAGCTTTCGAACGGCAGAAATGATCAAATATGCGTGTAACGCGTTTCACGGTCTAAAGGTCAGTTTCTCGAACGAGGTGGCTTCATTGGCCGCACGCGTGGGCGCCGACGGCGAAGCTGTCATGAACACGCTCTGCAAAGATCGCACGCTTAACATCTCGCCGGCTTATCTCAAGCCCGGCTTTGCATTTGGTGGTTCGTGCCTTCCCAAGGATCTTCGCGCAATAGCCTACCGATCGAGTCTTCTCGGCATCGATTTGCCGCTCCTGTCGAATATCTTGCCCAGCAATGAGCTGCATTTGGAACGGTGTGTCGAACGGGTACTGAGATTGCCTCGCCGCTTGGGTATCCTCGGGATTTCTTTCAAGGAGAATACCGACGACGTTAGAGGAAGTCCAGGGATTTCGCTGTTGTCAGCGTTGATTAAAAACGGACGCGAGTTGAAAGTATACGACCCGCGCATTGTCCTCAAACTCATCTACGGAACCAATCTCGATCATCTGCTGACAATGATTCCTGACATTGATCGACTGCTCACTAGTGACTATACGGAAGTGCTCGAATGGGCCGATTGCCTGGTTGTGACTCACCAGATCCCTTCCGATCTTGCTGAGGCCGTGACTGCCTCCGGCAAACCCGTCACGGATCTGTCCCGCGCTTTCGAGGACTACGAGTAGCCCTCTCCGGGGGGCAATTTAATTTAATGTGCCCTTTTTCGTGCCCGGCCGCGCATATCAGGCCGGAGGCGGACGACCATGAAAACCATCCTTTGCTCATTCTTTCTGATGCTGGCGCCGGCATTTGCGCAATATAAGAGTTATTCCGACTGGATGCCGACCAATGAAGGCGGCGTTGAATATCACTGGGTGGTGGACACCGAATATCCGCGCGCTTGCACCGTCCAGTTCCGCGACTTATATCAGGATGGCGACTCGCTGGTGCGAGCCTCCATCAAATTTCGAACCCTCCACAATCCGGCAGCGTTGGTTGTATCCACACTGGTTATCTCTGCGCCCATCACCGACAAGAGCGGAGAAAGCGCGCAGCGGATCCTGCTGAACTGCACGTTTCTCGATCATGTTAACGTCGAACATACTATCAGGCATTAATTCGGGAGGCACCATGTCCGAGGAGCGCGATTTTGAACTGGCCGAGAAAACACTCGTCGAGGCTTTCCGCGACCGGGATGAATCGCCCGAAGACCT